>NZ_JBHYIK010000056.1:0-65379 GCF_042739735.1 Amycolatopsis sp. NPDC059027
CCTTCACAGCGCTCAACGCTGTGAAGGAGGCCTTCACGGACCATCGATCCACAAACGCGGAGGGTCAGCCGCGCAGGGCGGCGACCGCCTTCTTCCACTCGGCCTGGTCGCGGGCCTCGCGTGGCGAGACGATCTCGGCGAACCGGACGATTCCCTTGGTGTCGATGAGAAAGGTGCCGCGATTGGCCATGCCGCCGACGTCGTTGAAAACGCCGTAGGCCTTGGCGACCGCACCGTGCGGCCAGAAGTCGGACAGCAGCGGGAAGGAAAAACCCTGCTGCTCCGCCCAGACCTTCAGGCTGAACGGGGTGTCGACGGAGACGCCGACCACCTGGACGTCCTCGTCGCCGTACCCGGCGAGTTCGTCACGGACCTGGCACATCTCGCCTTGGCAGATCTGGCTGAACGCGAACGGGAAGAACACGAGCAGCACGTTCTTCTCCCGCCACAGGGCGCTCAGCGTGACCTGCTCCCGGTTGTGGTCATTCAGGGCGAAGTCCGGCGCCGCCGAACCTGCTTCCACCGCCATGAGCCGATACCCTTCCGTCATCCCTTGATGGGGCTGGTCTGGTGGGAAAGCAGCTTCAGCCCGCCGCTCTCCTTGACGATCACCCAGGTGACCCGGACCTGCCGCTCGGGCGCGGTCTCCGTCTCGCCCGCCAGCAGGATGCCGCCCTGGCTGATCACCATCGCCGTGTCGTCGCCGAGGAATTTGACCGACAGCGGCCACCCGCGCACCCGCGCACCGCGGAACTGCGCTTCGAAGCCCGCCTTCATGTATTCGCGGATCTGCTCACGGCTGGTCAGCTGATCGTCCTTCATCAGCAGGCTGCCGTTGTCGGCGAAGGTGTCGGCGAAGTAGTCGGCGTCGTTGCGTTCCCAGCCCTCCTGGATCCGCATCGCGACCGTGAGCACGGCCTTTTCGTCCTCGCCAGTGAATTCGCGGTAGTACGAGGTGTCCTCTTCGATCCCCGCGGCGGCGAGGATGGCCGACGCGTCACCCCACGGCGTGGTCGTTGCAGCCATGCTGTTGTTCTCCCTGTTCGTCGCGCGCCGATAGGTCGAGACAACCATCCCGCACCACGCGCGCCGGGAACTCCTCTCCCTTGCGCAGAAGACCAGGACGTCACCCGGCGCCGAGGCAGACGAACGGGCGGCGGAACGGGTCGGCGGCGATCGCCTCGGCGAGCGCCGCGGCGGGGCTCGCGCCCGCGGCGAGAGTGCGGTGGTAGTCGTCCATGGTCGACGCGGCGGCCTCGTCGCCCACCCGGCACACCGGGGCCAGCACCGTGCGGGAGCCGCCGGCGAGCAGGACGCTCGCGAAGCCGAGCGGTTCGTCGCCGGGACGGATCCGGTTCAGCGCGAGGTCGCACGCCGCGAACACGACCTGCCGCGGCGGACGGCCCAGCCCGGTCATCTCGTGCGCGTACAGCGAACCGTCGGTCATTTCGAGCCGGGAGAACAACGCGTTCTCCGGCTCGTGCGAGCCATGCGCCGCGATGTGCGCGAGAGCGGCACCGTCGAGTTCGCTGAGCACGGACGCGACCGTCGCGCGATCGCCGTCGAGCACGCTGGCCGTGCGGAAGCGCACCGCGAGCTTGCCGACCTCGCCGAGTGCGCCGGGCACGTTCGGGCCGCACACGAGCACGACGTCGGCGGCCCCCGTGACGGGCACCTTCGCCGAGGCGAGCCACGCGGTCGCCGAAGGCGCGACAGCGACCGGACGGCCGTGCAGGCTCGGCAGCACACCCCACGGCACGGCATACAACGCGCCGGTCGGCACCACGACGACCTCGCCGTCGCCGAGCAGCCCGGCAAGCGGCCGCAGCAGCTGGGTGTCGAGCAGGTCGGCCCGTTTGCGGGCGGATGCCCGGACCGTGTCGGCGAGGGCGGCGGGCAGGTTGTCCGGCGCGAGGACGTCGAGGTCGGTGTGGAGCATGCGCGCGTTTTCCGCGGCCGTGCCCGCGGGGCCGAGCCGCACCAGCTCGCACCGGCCCCTGCCGAGCACGACGGCGACGACCTCGCCCCCGGAGGTCGCGAAGCTCACCAGCACCCGGTCCCCCAGCTGCCCGGCGACACCGCTCGCGGTCACCACCGGCCGTGGCGCGCCCCATCGGCTGCTGTGCCAGCCCAGGCGGTGTGCCTCCCGCAACCGCTCGGCATGCCGGGCGCGCAGCGCCGCGACCGGGTGCCCGTCGTGCTGTGCCTGGTGGATGGCCTGTTCGAGGCCGCGGACCTCGGCGATCCGCTCCGCCAGCTCGGGATCGTCGACCCGCGCGAGCCGCTCGTAGCGGTAGGTCTGCGCGCGCGTGCGTTCGAGCCAGTCGAACAGCTTGCGGGCGTTCCCGTCGGCCAGCACCAGCCGGATCGCGAGTTCCGCCAGCTCCCTGCCGTGCACGGCGACCCCGGAGACCAGTTCGAGCCCGCCGCCCATCCGGTCGCGGACCCGGTCGAGTTCGGCCAGCCCGGCCCGGATCTCGGCCAGTGCCTTGCCGTGTTCCCCGCGCGCGACGGCGAGTTCGGCGCGGCACAGCCTGCGCAGCAGCTGGTAGTCGATCGAGGTGAGCTTGCCCGGCCGCGGGATCCGGGCCACCAGCTCGTCCGCCTTCGCGAGCCTGCGGCGGGCGATTTCCAGGCGCGCGGCGAGCATCCGCGCGACGGCGGCCTGCTCGGCCAGCCGTGGCACCGGCATCGCGTCGGCGGCCCGCAGCATCCGGCTCGGCAGCCCGGCGGGAAACTCCGACGTCGCGAGCGCTTCCCGCAACTCGGCGTGGAACCCGATGAGCGTCGTGTTGGCAACGCAGGTCTGGCAGCCCCACCGCACCATCCGCCGCCGCGCGGACGCGGCCAGCGTCTTGGCCAGCTCCAGGTCCCCGTTCATCAGCGCGGCGGCGGCCCGGTACTGCTCGACGTCGGAGAGGTCCCGGTTGACACTGCGTTGTTCCCGCATGATCGGGAGCACCTCGTCGAGATGCCTGCCCGCCTCGTCCGCGAGCCCGGCCGCCAGCAGCGCCTGCGCCTGCTCGATCCGCAGCCGGGCCGGGATCTCGGCACCCAGCTCCTGATAGCCGCGCTCGCTTTCGTTGTAGTGGCGCAGCGCCGCCGGGACGTCGCCGACCCGCAGCTCCAGCCCGCCGAGCGTCCGCCGCACATCGGCCGCGTCGGTCCCCCGATCGTGTTTCTCCGCGAGTTCGATGGCTTCGACGAGGTCGGCCCGCGCCCGGCCGAGTTCGCCGAGGCGAGTGCACGCCATCGCGCGAGTGGCGAGGGTGCCGATATACGGGCCCATGAGCGCGGCCTGATCGGCGACCCGCGACAGTTGATCGCGTTTGTGGGCGATGGAGGAATCGAAGTACGCGGTGGCCTCGTCGTTGCGCCCGACGGCCATGAGCAGGGTGCCGTGATTGTGGTCGACCACCCCGTGCAGTTCCGCCCTCGAAACGGGACTGCTGATCGAGGCGACGAGTTCACGCACCTCGTCGAACTTCGCCAGACCGTCCGCGACCGCTCCGGTCACCTCGGTGGAGTGCAGTGCCAGCAAACAGGAAAGCCGTATCCGAACGGTAAGCCAGTCCTGCTCGTTCGCCCGGTCCACCGGTCGAATTCCATCCAGCAATGCCAGCCCGCGACGCATCAGCCGGACGCTCTCGCGCTGCCGGCCGGCGCACCCCACCTCAACACCTCTGCGGTGCAGAAGGCGAGCTTTGTCGATGGTCTCGGCCTGAGTCAGTCCAGTAACGCACACAACGTCATTAGAGTACAGAACGTAGTGGTTGATGGCCCGCCCACGGCGCAAACCGGGGCGGGCCACCGACTCAGTGCTGCTGCGATTCCGGGACGTGCTGGCCGCAGCCGCCACCGCAGTCATCGGTGTGCTCGTGCGGCTCGTCCTCCGGCCTCGGCTCGGTCGGCGGAGCCGACGGGTCGAGCGGCTCGAGTTCGTCGTCGATCGTGGTGTCGGTGACGTCCGTAGGTGTGGACATTGCGATAGCCTCCCCTGCTGATCTGCCTGGTACATACGGGCAACTCGGCCCACCGATCGTACGAACCCCAGGTGACCCCCAGTTGCCGTTCACCGGGTCCCTCAACCCGCGAACGGAGTAATAGTGACATAGCGGAGCAGTGATCAGTAGCGCATTTGAACAATCCGTGGTGAATTTCTCAGCGTGCAATAGGCGGCGGAGCGTTACCCCTTTCGCCGAGATCGAATACGGCACCCGGCGGTCGTGATCGGCCGGTCACGCATGGGAGTCTTCCCCTCCACCAGGGGGAGTGCGATGACCGGACTTCTGCGCAGCGCCGCCACTTTCGTCCTCGCGCTCGTACTCGTCTTCGCCGGAATTCCCGGAATCTCCGGCGCCGAGAGCGCCCGGCGCCAGACGTTCACCAATCCGATCTCCAGCCCGGCGGCCGACACCTTCGCCGACCCGGCCGTGCTGCGCGGCGAGGACGGATTCTGGTACGCCTACGGCACGGCCGATCCGCTGCACGAAGGCGAGCGGTTCCACCACGGCATCCCGATCCTCCGCTCCGCCGACCTGGTGCGCTGGGTCTACGTCGCCGACGTGTTCACCCCGGCCAACCGGCCGGGGTGGGCAGCGCCGGGCGCCGGGCTGTGGGCACCGGAAATCCGCTACGCCGACGGCCGCTACCTCCTCTACTTCACGGTCACCGACACCACCGCGAATCCCGGCTCGGACCCGGCCATCGGCGTAGCGACGGCACCGACGCCGGCCGGGCCGTGGACCGACAGCGGCGGCCCCGTCGTCGCGCCCCGTCCCGCGGCGGGCGGCGGGTACCAGTGGACGTACGACCCGGCCATGCTCACCGACGCCGAGGGACGGCGCTGGCTCTACTTCGGCTCGTACGTCGGCGGCCTCTTCGTCGTCCCGCTGTCCTCCGACGGGCTGCGGGTCACCGGTGACGCGATCCAGGTCGCGATCGCCGACCGCTACGAGGCGAGTTACGTCGTCCGGCACGAGGGCTGGTACTTCCTGTTCGCCTCGGCCGCGAACTGCTGCGCGGGACCGGCCACGGGCTACAGCGTTTTCGCCGGTCGCTCGGCGAATCCGGCGGGGCCGTTCGTCGACCGCGCCGGCCGCTCGCTGCTCGATTCCCGGGTCGGCGGGACACCCGTGTTGCAGCCGAACGGGAACCGCTGGGCCGGGACCGGGCACAACGCGGTCGTCAGCGACGCGGCCGGCCAGGATTGGCTGCTCTATCACGCCATCCCGCGCGACAAGCCCTACCTCGACGAACCGTACGGGATCAACCGGCGGCCGATGCTGCTCGACCGGCTGGACTGGATCGACGGCTGGCCGGTGGTCCGCGGCGGTGCCGGGGCCTCGGACGGCGAGCAGCCCGCGCCGGTCACGACCGGCGTCGTCGACGACCGGTTCGAACGCTCCCGGCTCGGCCCGGGATGGCGGGGCCCGGCGCCGGACTGGACCGTCGTACCGCACGCGGATCCGGACTCCGGCGGCCTGCTGCGCCACACCGGCGAGGGACCCGGCCGGCTGCCGTCCACGAAACGGATCCCCGCCGACGCGCAGATCGACCTCGGCCTCCGCGTCACCGGTGGCGGCGCGGCCGGGGTCGCGCTACGCGTGCGCAGCCAGGGCGACCAGGTGTCCGTGACACTCGACGAGTCCGCCGCCGCGCTCATCACCGACGTCACCGTCCACAGTGGACACAGTATGCGGCGCACCCCGCTTCCTCCGGGTTTCCGTTACGGGACTTGGCATACACTCACCGTCCGGATCGTCGGCCAGGTCCTCCGGGTGGCCGTGACGGAAGGGCGTCCCGGCAATCCCGTTGCCGAGCAGGAACGCGACTTGCCGTGGTGGCCCGATGACGGCGGGCTGACCGTTCTCGCCTCGGGACCGGCCAAAGTGGACAACGTCTCGGCCGCTCCGGCGTCCCGCCCCGCACGGCAGGTGGCGCCCGAACCACGGGCAGGCTGGTTCGATCCGTCCTTTTCGGACGATTTCGCCGGATCACTGGGTCCACAGTGGACTTGGGTACGGCCCGATCCCTCGGCCACGGTCGAATCGGGGGCGCTGCGTTGGCCGACACAGGCCGCGGAGCTGGTCGGCACCGGCAACGACGCGAGCGTCCTGCTGCGTGACGCGCCCAACGGCGACTACGTGGTCGAGACCGAATTCGACCTCGATGTCGGTGTCGGCACCGTGCGCAATTTCGAGCAGGCAGGCCTGATCGCCTACGTCAGCGACGACGACTTCGCGCGGCTGAGCCACGTCGCGATCTGGAACACCCGGCAGATCGAGTACGGTCGCGAACTCCCCTACGCGGGCCGGACCGTCTTCGGCGGGATGGCACTCACCGCACCGGCCGCGACCACGTGGCTCCGGCTCGCGCACAGCGTCGATTACCGTACCGGTGAGCACCGGTTCCGCGCGGGCGCGAGCCTCGACGGATGCCACTGGGAATGGGGCGGCACCTGGACGTTCCCCGCGAGCACCACGCCGCGGATCGGGCTGATCGCCCATGGCGGCGACACCCCGCCCGCCACCGCGGTGTTCCACTACTTCCGCGTCTACCGGGGTTGAGCGGGACGTCGCGAACGGCCTGTCGCGGGCAGGCCCGAGGGACGCCCTGGGTGCGTTGAGTGCGACAAGGGCGTCCCTCGGTGCGCGCGGTCAGAGCCGGGCGGCGATCCCGTCGAGCAGGCAGTCCAGGCCGAGCCGGAACTGCGCGTCCTCACCGGGGCCGATCACCTCCGGGTCCTCGTCACGCAGGAAGCCCCGCATGAACCGGCCCAGCAGCGGGTACGGGCCTTCGCCGGAGCCGTCCCCCCACCAGTCACGAGCCATCTCCCGTACCTGCTCAGGGGAGGAGAAGTCGTTGTGGCGCCACATCTTCACCTCTTCGGCTCGCTGGAGCGCCACCCCGAGCACGTAGCCCTCGATCAGCCGCTGGTAACCCAGCCCGGTACCGAGGTCCTGCCCGAGCCGGTCGAACGTCGCGAGCATGAACTCCTTGACCCGTGAGGCGTTCGGCCCGGCGGGCGGTCGGCTGTGCACCAGCTCGGCGAACCACGGATGCCGCTTCGCCATCGCCCAGTACTCCGTCGCGACCAGCGTCAGGTCGGCCCGCCAGTCCTCGCCGGGATGCGCCGGCGTCGTCACCTCCGCGCCCGCCGCGTCCAGCATGAGGTCGACGAGGCCCTCCTTGCTGTGCACGTACCGGTAGAGCGACATCGGGGTGCTCGACCCGAGCTTCGCCGCGACGGCACGCATGGTCAGCGCCTCGGCGCCGCCCGCGTCCGCGATGGCCACCGCCGCGCGCACGATCTCGCCGCGGCCGAGCCCCCACTTCCGTTCCGGAGGCTCCGGCAGCAGCCAGATCGGTGGCGGGACCTTCGACGAACCCCGCTCCTTCGAGCCACCCACTCACTACCTCCCACGGTTTGCGTACAGAGTACACGTCGTGTACAACGTACATGGAATGTACGACGTACACGAATCTGGGGAATGACGATGACCGAGGAATACGTACCCGTCCTGATCGTCGGTGGCGGCGTGGCCGGGCTGACGGCGGCGTTGCTGCTGCAGCAGCACGGCGTCGGCGCGGTGCTCGTGGAAAAGCACGCGGGCACCTCACCGCAGCCGAAGGCACGGCGGTTCAACCCGCGCAGCAACGAAGTCTTCCGCGCGCTCGGACTGAGCGAGGAGGTCGCCGAGGCCGGCGCCCCGCTCGCGAAGTTCACCGGGATGCTGACCGGGCCGACGCTGGCGGAAGCGACCTGGCCCGAAATGACACCTCAGCTGAGCGCGGTCGCGGCCCAGCACACCGAACTCGGGCGACTCAGCCCGGCGCCGAGCGTGTTGTGCCCGCAGGACGTGCTCGAACCGGTACTGCGCCGGGCAGCCGAAGCCCGCGGCGCGCGGTTGCGGTTCGGCACGGAACTGGTGACGTTCAAGCAGGACGCCGACGGCGTACTCGCCGAACTGCGCCCCGCGGATGGCGAGCCCTACACCGTCGTCGCCGACTACCTGATCGCCGCCGACGGGGCCCGCAGCCCGATCCGCGAGTCTCTCGGCATCCCGCGCGACGGCGCCGGGCATCTCGCCGACAACCTCGACGTGTGCTTCCGCGCCGATCTCGCCGAACTGGTGCGTGGCAAGGAATTCAACCTGTGCCGGATCGAGAACCCGGCCGCGTCCGGGGCGTTCGTCTCCGTCAACGGCACGGACGTCTGGCTGTTCTCCACCGCCGACTTCGCCGTCGGCGACCGGCGCGCCCGCGACCTCGACGACGAAGAATGGGCACACCTGCTGCGGGAGGTGCTCGGAGTGTCCGATGTGGACGTCGAGATCCTGTCGAAGATGCCGTGGGAGTCCGGGATGTACGTGGCCGAGCGGTTCGCCGAAGGGCGAGTGTTTCTCGCCGGCGACGCGGCGCACGCGATGCCGCCGATGGCCGCGGCCGGGGCCAACACCGCGATCGCCGACGTCGCCAACCTCGCCTGGAAACTCGCCGCGGTGCTCGACGGGAACGCGTCACGCGCGCTGCTCGACAGCTATCACGCCGAGCGCTACCCGATCGGCTACGCCACCGCCGCGTTCTCCAGTCAAGTCAGCGGCCATCTCGGCACCATGCTCAAGACGATCACCGGCGGGGGCGCCCAGCGCGCCGACATCGGCGCCGCGATGTTCGGCGTCCAGTACCCCGAGGGTGCGTTCGTCCCCGACGACCGCGGCCCCTCCCCGGAAGACCGATACGCGCCCGGCGCGCGACCGGGCACCCGGATCCCGCACGTCTGGCTCGGCCGCGACGGCGACCGGGTGTCCACTTTGGACCTCGTGGGCCCCGGCTTCACGCTGTTGACCGGTCCGGACGGCGAGGCGTGGCAACGGGCCACAGCCGAGGTCGCCGCGGAATCCGGGGTCGCCGTGGAGGTGTACCGGATCGGCACCGACGTCACTGATCTCTCCGACGACGAAGGCGGCTGGCTCACCGCCGCGGAACTCACCGGCACCGGCGCGGTCCTGGTCCGCCCGGATGCCGTGGTGGCGTGGCACTCGCCCACGTGCCCGGAACACCCGGCCGGGGTGCTGAGGAAAGCGCTCTCCCAGGTCCTCGGGCGCTGAAACCCCTGGGGCGCAGGAGGTCCCGGGTCACCGAGGGGGTGGCCCGGGACCTCGCGGTCAGCTCGCCACGTCCGCGCCGTAGGGCTGGGTGATGGCCTCCAGGTAGTGGCCGGACGGGTCGGCGAAGTACACGCCACGACCGCCGTGGTTGGTGTTGTACTCCCCTGGCCGCTCACCCCGCGGATCCGCCCAGTGGTCGAGTCCCCTGGCCTGGATCCGCGCGTAGATCTCGTCGAAGTCCGGCTCCGTCACGAGGAACGCGTAGTGCTGCGGCGGGAATTCCACGCCCGGCTCGGCGAACTGGAACAGCACGCCGCCGTCCAGCCGGACGGTGAGGAAGGGGCCGCCCTCCTCCGCCTCGGGCAGGCCGAACATCTCGGTGAAAAAGGAAGCGGATTCCCGTTTGTCGCGCGCGGCGACGATGGTGTGATTGAACAACGTGGTCATGAATGACCCTTCGAACCGACGCCTCCATGCCTGACGCTGTCCGCCACCGGCACGCGACGCTGCTCCGATCAGATCACGAACCGCCCGGCCGTCGCAAGTCCGTTGTGACCGGCCTCCCGGCGTCTCCTCCGGCTCACTCCGCCACCGCCCGCTTGCCGCGGTCATGCGCCCCACTGTGGCGTTCGGTGCGTGGAATCAAGGCTGGACGCGGAGCGTCTCCGTTGAGGGTGGTGGCGGGGGCAAGGGTGGAGCACCCAATGCCACATTGGGGTTTTCTCGGTAGGTGCGGGGGTGCGGTTTTGCTGGTGGGTGCTTTCCCGGGGGCTTGGTGGTGTGGTGAAGGGGTCCTTCGCGGCGCTGAGCGCCGGCAAGGAGGCCTTCACGGCATGCGGTGGGGTTCGGGGCGCGTGTCGCGAACGCTCCGTTCGGGACGCTCATCGTCGGCAACGGAGCGTTCGCGACATCAGGCGAACGGAGTCGGCGAGCGCAGGAAAGTCCCAGGGAAGTCCCAGGGACGCCCTTGTCGCACCCCAGGCGTCCTACAACACAACCGGCAACACACATACGGCCCCAGAACCCTTAGCGAGAAAACCTCATTGGGGGCTTTGTCAGCAGTGGTTGCACGAAGGACGGGACGCCTCGGGAAGATGGGGGTCCACAAAGGAGTCAGGTGTCGAGCAGGGTGGCCAGGCCCGAGTAGCCGCCGTCGCGCAGCCGGGTCCCTGAGGTCTTCGCGTACGCCGTGTCCGCCTCGATGCCGAGCCCTTCGACCATGCGGTTCATGAAGTTGAACAGCGCGCACACGAGCACGGCGTCGTGCAGCGCCTGCTCGTCCCAGCCCGCGGCGAAGACCGCTTCGGCGTCGGCGTCGGTGATCTCGGCGGGGGTCCTGGTGAGCTTGCCGACATAGGAGAGCACCGGCTTGAGCCGCTCGTCGACCGGTGCGCCGGCGAGATCGGCGAGCGCGGCCGTCAGCAGTCCTTCGGGGACGCCGAAGGCTTCGGCGGTGACCGTGTGCACGCCGTGGCAGTAACCACAGCCGTTCACCCCGGAAACATAGGCGGCGATCAGTTCCCGCTCGCCCGCGCTGAACTTCGACGGCGCGCGCATGACCAGCTCGTGGAAATCCAGCAACGGCCGCGCGGACGCCGGGTAGGCACGGAACACGTCCAGCAGGGTCGTTTCAGTCGGCAAGGACCTCAGATAGGACATCGGGGACGGCTCCCTCGGGTTCGGGCCGCCCGACGGCGAGCCGGTCGACGTCGGCGCGGCGCAGCCAGCAGGCGGTCAGGTAGGCGGCCGAGGCGGGGCCGAGGCCGGGGACGGCGGCGGTGACCCGTTCGGTGGTCCGGTCCCATTCCTGGCGCAGCGAACCGGCCGCGGTCACCTCGGGTCCCGCCTCGATAGCCGGGCGTACCGAGCGCCAGCGGGTCCGCCCCGCTTCGACCAGCGCGGCGGTGCCGAGCCGGTCCAGTGCGCCGTGGTGGGCCTGGTCCACCGCGAGCGTCACGAGCGCCGGGTCGTCGGCGAGGCAGGCGAGGCCGACACCGGCCAGCAGCCGTTCGGCGGCCAAGCCCATCAGGATCACCCCGATCTCGGTCGAGGCCGGATCGTCGATCGAGGGCAGCGAGAACCGCGTGTCGTACGCGGCGGGATCGGGTGCTGTCGCATCAGCCACGGGCGACGGCCTTTTCCTTTGCGGGGACGGATTCCGTGCGGCGGGCCTCGCGGCGCACGCTTTCGGCGACCGCGGCGGCGACCCGTGCCGTCGCGACGCGGTGCCCGTCGATGTTGCGGGCGGCCGGGCCGAGGACCATGCCCGCCGCCGCGCCCACCACGAACACGCGGGGGGCGCGTGCGTAGGCCATCGTCCGCCCGTCGAGCTCCGGCCAGCCGTCGCGCTCGCCGACCAGTTCGCCGGGCAGCAGCCCGGTGCCGATCGACGGGGTGGTGCCGAGCGCCAGCACGACGTGGTCGCCGGTGACCCTGCCGCCGCTCTCGAGGCGCAGCACGGCCGTGCCGCCCACGCCGGGCGCCACTTTCGTGATCGTCTCGCCGCGATGGACGACGAGGCGTCCCTCGGCTTCCGCGCGTTCCAGCGCCGGGCGGAACTCGAACATGATCGACGCGCGCCGGTAACGGCTCATGAGATCGAGGCGGTCGTCCCAGCTCACCCCGTCGAACCGGGCCCTGCCCTCTGGCCGGAAGAACGTGGAGTTGACGTCGGCGCACTGATAACGCTCTCCCGGTTCCCGGACCACCCAGTGCACCCGCTTGCCCGCGGCGAGCGCGTTGCCGATCAGGTGCGCCGCGGTGAGCCCGGCGCCGGCGACGACGAGCCGTTCGCCGTAGGCGGGCAGCTTCTGGTCCCAGTAGCTCACCGACGGGGGCGGGAACCCGCCGCCCCACCAGTGCTCCGGGGCCTCCTTGCGTTCCTCGCCGAGACACAGGACCACACAGCGCGCGGTCACGCCGAACCGGTCCGCGCGCACGGTGACCGCGTCGGCGGTCGGCAGGATCTCCCGCACCACGCCCCGCCAGGTCTTCTCGGTGACGTGGTGGCCGGCCGCCAGGTGCCGGCAGTAGGCGTCGAAGACGTCGACGGGCACGACCGAGCGATGCCCGGCCTGCGCCATGCGGATCTCCCGCCGTTCCACCGGGGTGAGCAGTCCCCAGTGGAGCCGCGCGAAGTCGAGCAGCTCGCAGTCGCGGTAGCCCTCGACGCCGGGGTGGTGTTCGTAGGGCGAGCGCAGCACCCGCTGCCCCAGCCGGTCGACCCGGCCGAAGAACCGGCGGCACGGCCGCCCGAAACGGTCGGCCAGCACGACGTCGTGGATTCCGTGGTGCCACAGGGCGGAAGCCACCGCGAGCCCGGCGGGGCCGGCCCCCACCACGACGACGTCCGCGGTGTGCGGTGGGTTTCCGGCCGGTGCGCCCGTTTCTCCCGGCAGCACCGGCCACTCCCGCCCGCGCGGCGAATCCAGCAGTCGCGGCTCGGGGACGAAGGTGATCATGCTCAGCCGATGACGGTGACGGGAACGATCAGCTCGATCACCGGCCGCTGTCGCATCCCGTTGGTGACGAGCTCTTCGAGCGTCTGCCGGGACTGCTCGGCGGTGTCGGTCGCGATAGGACTGTACCGGGAGTAGGCGTAGGTGGGCTTCCGGCCGCCCGCTTCGAGCGTGTACACCTTGAGGACCGCTTCGCCGGGGCGCACCTCGCCGTCGTAGAACGTCAGGCGCCGCTGGTCCGGGGTCATGAAGGACTTCGAGAACTGGCGGGAAAGCACGAGGGTGTCGGGATCGTTGACGAAGGTGGAGTCCTCGTCGGTGACGACCTGCATCGCGACCCAGGTCTTGTCGGTCAGGTTCGTCTCCGACTTGATCACCTGCCACCGGCCCGGTTCGGGGAGGTTGACGCTGACCGACACGTCGTGGTCGGTGGTGTCGATGGCACCCGAGATCATCAGCACCCGGCGGCGGACGTCGGCGACTCCCGCCATTTGAATGTCACGCGCGCGGACCCGGGTCGAGACATCCAATCCAGCGAATTCCGGTGACGACATTTTATTGTGCCTCCTCGCTTGCCCCCGGAGCAGAAAGTTGCGCATCAAGCAGGGAAAGAGTTTCACAAGCCCATTGGGGTGTCAAGATGAGATATGCACGACCTCGACGGCGCGTGAATCAGGTTAACCGGCAAACCACACGGCACTCGCGGAATTCGGCGGAACGGCGGCGAGCGATTGGTCCGTTCGGCGGTACGGGGCGGAGTCCGCCCCGGTCCCGGCTCCCATGATCAGGTCTCGTCGTACTCCTGCTCCCAGGCCGCCGCGATCACGCCATCCTGGAGGTCACCGACGTAAATCAGCTCGAAAGAGGATTCACTGCGTCGCATATTGAATTTGATGACAAGGTTTCTTTTCACGACGATCACGAAATTGTGCGGGTTCCGGCCGTCGCCGAAAATGTCGTAAACCAGGAAGGCCGAACCGTCCGCGATCGAGAACAGCGCCTCGTAGATCACGTTGCGGTCGGCCTGGCTGGCGGCCTGGGCCCATTCCTCGAGGATTTCGATCCCCGAAGTGAGCTGGAGGCGCATAGCCATCCGCCGGCCTCCTCAACTCAGCAGTCGCCGGCGAGGTGCCGGCCTGGTGGTGGCGCGACGTCCCGCAGGACCGTCGCGACCCGGACTCGTCCCGTCCGCCCGGCGCCCGCCGGCGGGATCAGGTGACACCTCCGGCCGGACAGTCGGTTTCCAGTATCGAACCCGGCCGTGGCGGAGGTCATCTTCGACCTTGCTTTTCGGTAGCGGTGCGGGCACCGCGCGTACCGGAAGTGCTCAGTTGTAGCCGAGCACGATGTGTTCGGCGAGATACTCGCGTACGGCCACGGGCTCCTCGGCCGGGACGGGCGTGCCGAGCAGCTCGATGTCCTCTTCGAACGGGTCGACCTCGTACAGGTCCAGCTGTGCTGTCATGATGCGGCCTCCACTTCGGACATGGGAGAAGTGTGCGCTCCGCCGATGGAGAGTTAATGGGGAACCAGTGGAAAACGCACTTGCCCGATGCGGCGGGGATGTGCTGCGCAAGCTGAGAGTGGTCGGCAGGGGGAGGGTGGCGGCGATCCTGAAGGGACAACGGAAACGCCCGCGACCACCACTTCGCGGGCCGGTGGCCGGCCTCACCGGCCGGCTCTCACGCCACGGAGTACACCATGACCGAACGCCTTGACCCGTACGAAATCTTCGCCGACGACGACACCGACATCGACCTGTCGGCGCCGATCTGGTACGAACTCCCGCTGGAGCCGCGGGTCGCCGAAGTCAGGCGGTTGGACCGGTGAGCCTGCTGCCGCGGCACGACCCGGCGGACGGCCTGGCCGAGCCGCGGAAGCCGCGGCGGCCCAGCGTCGTCCCGGACTGGCGGGTACCCCGGCAGCGGACCGGAACCCCGCTCAGCGCGGCGGCGCACCAGCGGACGTGCGCGGTGTGCGGCGTGCCGTTCTCGCCCGGTGAACGGACCGAGCTGCAGAGTTTTACCGACGGCGAGATCCGGTACACCGCAGTACATCCCGGCCACAGCATCTACGCGAGCCGCCGGGAGCGGCGCATCGCCGACCGGCTGCGACGCGTCCTCGCCGCCTGAGCCACTTCCGCGCTCCGCGTCTGTATCCTTTGTGGACTTTGGTGCTGTGAAGGGGTCCTTCAGGGCGCTGAGCGCTGCGAAGGACCCGTTCACAGCGTTCGGCAGGCCCGGGAAACTACCGCGGCAACAAAGAGGCGCGCCACGCGCCGCGGGCAGCACGCGGCGAAGTGCCGGGACGCCAAACAGGATGCGCCCAGACCCGCCGTCCCTCCCCGGCACCCCGAGCACCCCGGGCACCTCGAGCAACGCAGGCAGCACTCGTCGTGGCGAGACCGGCGAGCACGGAGATCAGCGCCGCCAGCTCCACCTCGTCCGGCACACCTCGCACCACGCGCAGCACGGAATAATCCACTGTGGACTCCCAGAACACTCAGATCGGCAGGTTGCCGTGTTTGCGTGACGGTGCGGCTTTGCGCTTGTCCCGCACCATCGCCAGCCCGCGGGCCAGCGCCGCGCGGGTGTCCGCCGGATCGATGATGTCGTCCACCAAACCGCGTTCGGCCGCGTACTGGGCGTTCATGAACTCCTCGGTGTACTCCGCGACGAGCTTGCCCCGCAACGCGTCCGGGTCCTTCGCGGCCGCGAGGTCGCGGCGGAACAGCACGTTCACCGCGCCCTCCGCGCCCATGACGGCGATCTGGTTCGTCGGCCACGCCAGGGAAAGGTCGCAGCCGATCGAGCGGGAGTCCATCACGATGTACGCCCCGCCGTAAGCTTTGCGCAGGATCACCTGGATCCGCGGCACCGTCGCCTCGCAGTAGGCGTGCAGCAGCTGGGCGCCCTGGCGGATGATGCCGGAGCGTTCCTGTTCGACGCCGGGCAGGAAGCCGGGCACGTCGACCAGCGTCACCAGCGGAATGCCGAAGGCGTCGCAGAATCGCACGAAGCGCGCGGCCTTCTGCGAGGCGGGACCGTCCAGCACACCGGCGAACACCATCGGCTGATTCCCCACCAGCCCGACCACCGCCCCGTCGACGCGGGCCAGCGCGCACAGCACGTTGCGGGCCCAGCCCTCGTGCAGTTCGAAGAACTCGCCGTCGTCGGCGATCTCGGCGAACACCTCGCGCATGTCGTAGGGCCGGTTCGGTTCCACCGGGACGATTTCGGCGAGCCGGGGACGCCGGTCGCGATGCGCGCCACGGGCCCCGGCGTCCGGCGCCGGGTCGAGATAGTTCGCTGGCAGCAAGGAAATCAGGTAGCGGACGTCTTCGAGGCAGCTCTCCTCGTCGTCGTGCACCACGGTCGCCACGCCCGAATACGTGCCGTGCACGTCCGCGCCACCGAGCTCTTCGTGGCTGACGCGGTGCCCGCTGACGGCTTCGACGACATCGGGACCGGTCAGGTACATCCTTGCGGTGTCGCGGACCATGAACGTGAAGTCCGCCAGCGCCGGCGAATACGCGGCGCCACCCGCGCACGGGCCGAGCACGACGCTGATCTGCGGGACGACACCGGAAGCCTCGACCTGACGGCGGAAGATGCCGCCGTAACCGTTGAGCGACAACACGCCTTCCTGGATCCGCGCGCCGCCGCTGTCGTTGAGCCCGATGACCGGCGATCCCGTGCTGATCGCCAGGTCCAGCACCTTCTGGATCTTCGCCGCGTGCGCCTCGCCGAGCGAACCGCCGAACACCGTGAAGTCCTGGGCGTACACGAACACCCGGCGGCCGTCGATCGTGCCGGAGCCCGCGATCACGCCGTCGGTGTAGGGCCGGTTCTCCGCCAGCCCCAGCCCGCTCGCCTGGTGCCGCCGGTACAGCTCGATCTCGGTGAACGAATCGGCGTCGAGCAGCAGCTCGATCCGTTCCCGCGCGGTGAGCTTGCCGAGCGAGTGCTGGCGCCGGACGCCCTCGAACCGGCCTTCGACGATGTGCGCGCGAAGCTCTTCCCGCTGCGCTCGCACCATCGGCATGTCCGGGGCGGGCGGGTGCACCGGTTCGGTACCCCGCGCCAGCGGGATGACGTGGGCGTCCCCGCCGCCGGGGCGCGGCAGCCTGCGGTGACCGCGGCGGGAGCCGGAGCCGCCGGTCACCACGACGTCGTCGCCGGTGGCCCTGGCTCCCGCTTCACCGCCGCTACTCACGCGATCGCCTCGCTTAGCTCACGAGCGTCACTCACGCCGCGTCCCGGACTCGCTCGTCTCCGCCGGACCTGGCCCGGTTGTCGCGTTCGATTTCGGCCAGGATGTCGCTCCACCGGATACCGCGGCCGAGCCGGGGCATCGGGACGAGCACGGCCGTCTGCTCCGGCGCCGCCACCCCCGTGTCCCTGGCCTCGTTCGTCGTCATGACAACACCTCTTCCGTTCCTGTCGAACCGGCGGTCACCGGTCCGTCCGCTTTCCGTCCTGCCGCCGCGCCCGCCTGCCGGTCGGTCAGCAGCCCCCGCCGGTGCAACCAGGCGACCGTGTCCCCTGCGGTCCGGGACAACGAGCGGGCCACGACGCCGCCGGTGACGACCGGATCGCCGTCCACCGGCACCGCGACGGCGCACACATGGATGGCGCCGTACTCGGCCGGAATGGTCCACGGCCACACCCGTTGCGCGAGGTCGGCGAATCTCCCCACCGGAACCATCGCACGCGGCGGCAGGAACAGCGCGGGCAGCGCCCGACCCGTGACCTCACGCAGCACGCTGAGATAACGCGGCGTCGGAACCCAGTGCCCCGGCCCGAAAACCCGCGCGCCGGGCTCCGTCCCGGTGAGCAGGTTCGCGTGCAGCACGGCGGTGTCGCGGACGTCCCCGATCGGCAGCCCGCCCGACGGCCAGAACGGCATCAGGCCGCGCAGGACGTTGCGCAGCCGGGCGTTCTGGTCACCGACGTACGGATCGTCCGGCCCGATCAGCGCGGACGGGTAGCTGATGACGACCGGGGCGCCCTCGGCCGCGTGCCGCCGCGCGACGCGGTCGGCCGCCGCCTTGGTCGCGAGGTACGTCTCACGCGGCGCGGCGACCGGTGACTCCGGGCCGATCGTGGCGGTCTCCGACGGGAACAACGCCCCGACGGTCGAGACGTGCACGATCCGTCCGGCACCGGCGGCACGAGCGGCGTCGAGCACGACTTCGGTGCCGCGTTCGTTGGTGCGCCTCATTTCCGCGCGACGCCTGCTGTCGAAGGAATACACGGACGCGGCGTGCAGCACCGCGTCCGCGCCCCGCACGAGCCGCGCCACCGCGCTCTCGTCGAGGACGTCACCCGCGACAACCTCGACACGACCGGAATCGACGGCGAACGGCTCCAGCGCGGGCCGCAGCCGGTCCGGGTCACGCGCGAGCACGCGGACCCGGTGTCCCCGCCGCAGCAGCTCGGCGGCCGAGTGGGCGCCCAGGAAACCGGTGCCGCCGGTGACGCTGATGTCCATCGTCCGCTCCCGGTTCAGGCCGAGGCCCGGACGCGGCCGTCGACGCGGTGGTAGCCGCCGTTGTAGAAGACGAGCGCTTCGGCACTTGTACTGCGGCTGGAGGCGAGCACCTTGCCGACGAAGATCGAGTGATCGCCCCCTTCGTGGATCTCGGCCAGCTCGCATTCGACCCAGGCCAGCGCGCCGGTCAGCAGGGGCGCGCCGGTCCTCGGTCCCGGCGACCAGTCGACCCGCTCGAACTGCGCCATGCCCGCGGGACGCCGCCAGTCGGCGAAGTACCGGGCCAGCTCGCGCTGTTCGCCGCCGAGCACCGACACGCCGTACGAGCCCGCGGCCACGATCGCCTGGTGCATCCGCGCGGCCCGCGCGACACAGCACAGCACCATCGGCGGTTCGAGGGAGACCGAGGTGAACGCGTTCGCGGTCATCCCGTGGCCGCGCTCGCCGCCCGCGGTGAGCACCGTGATGCCGGTGGCGAACCGCCCCATCACCTCGCGCAGCCCGGCCTGCTCGGACAGCCGCCGGCGCGGCTGGGACGGCACGAACCGGTTCAGCGCGGGACGGTCGAAGTCGTCGCCGGAGTCGATCACGTCACTCCCCCTTGCCATCGGCCGGACCGCCCAGCCCCCGCACGGACCCGGTGGCGTACGGGGCGAGCGCCGCACGCAGCTGTTCGGGAACCCGCGAGGGCACGGTGTTCGTGTTGGGCCCGCGCATGCACGCGATCCGCTGCCGTCCCCTCGCCACCAGCCGCTCACCCTCGTCGGTCAGGTGCACGTAGTCGAAGGTGAACTGGATCTGCGTCTGGGTCAGCTCTTCCAGGCGCAGCCGGATGGACAGCTCGTCGAACGCGGTGATCTCGGCGAAGAATTCGCATTCGACCTTGAGCGTGAACAGCTTCAGGTCTTGGCGGACCTCTTCGAGCACCGCGGGCGCCTTCTCCTTCAGGAACATCTCGCGGCAGCGGCCCTGCCAGCGGACGTAGTTGACGTAGTAGACGTTGCCCACCAGGTTGGTCTCCTCGAAACCGACCGTGTGGCGGATCTCGTAGTAGTCGGCCATTGCCCGTTCACTCCTCACCCTGGAGGACCGCGAAGACCACGGGGTCCGTCCGGTCGTTGATCGTGGTGGCCCAGGTGGCGATGCGGAACTGCCCGGACGCCAGCAGCGCCCAGCCGTCGGCCTCGACCCGGCGCACGGTCAGCGCCTGGGTCATGTCGCCGGTCTTGCGCACGCATTCCAGCGCGCTCCAGACCCGGGTGTTCGCCACCGTGGCCGGCTCGCCCGCGTCCGCCGCGAGCAGCTGCCCGACGGCGAGCAGTTCCTCGCCGAGCAGGCCCGCCCAGTCCTCTTCGGTGCGTTCGACAGCGGTCTCGATGTCGCAGGCGACCTGCCCACTCCCGGCGACCACCAGGGTGAGCCGGGACGTGTGCGACGCGGTCACCTCGGCACCGTCGGTTTCCGGCTTCCCGTCCGGGCGGTAGCGCACCTCGACCAGCCGGTCGAACGCGCGGCCCGCGGCCAGCGCGGTCTGCGCCCGCCGCTGCGCGATCGTGGCGACCTCGATGCCCACCGGGTCCGGTTCGAGCACCACCGACCGGCTGCCGCCGAGCATCCGCTCGGCCGCACGCTCCACATAGGACCCGAGCATCGACGGGACCCACGGCCCCGCGCCGTCCCGTTTGCGGACCGCCCGCAGCTTCAATCCTTCCCAGCGCTCGACGAGCGTCCCGTCGGGATTGCGGACGTCGAGGTCGTAGACGTAGCTGTCGCCGTCCTGCTCGCGTTCGCGGGCGTCGAGCAGTACGTATTCGAGATCCTGTGCGCCTGGCTCGGCCAGGTGGAGCTTTTCGATCCCCTGCGGCAGCAACGTCGCGTCGGGGATGCAGCACTGGATCGCGTGCATCATCGCGTCCCTCGTGCCAGGGTCGGCCAGGAGTCGTTGCTGTGGAAGGAAAGGTGCGAACCATGAGACGTCCGAACCGGTCGCGATCTCCGCCACCGCGTGCCGCGCGCTCGCCCGCCGGTAGCCCAGCACCCGCTGGAACCGCTTGCCCTGGAACAGGACCGAGCCGTACAGCTCGGTCACCGGGTCCACCGGGACCGGCGGCAACGCGACGTCACGCGGGACGCGCTCGCCGAGTTCGTCCGGGCGGCAGAACCGCAGCCGGGCCCGGAAGTGATCGGCGCTGAACCCGGTCTCGCCGCTGCGCAGCACGACGTCGACCGTCTCGGCGTCGATCGCGAGCGCGGCCAGCCGGATCGTGGTGGTGCCGGCGGGCGACACGATGATCGGCCGCAGGAACTCGACGTCCTCCAGCACCGGCGTGACCTGGCTGCCGCGCAGGGTCGCCGACGCGACCTGGGTCATCGCCTCCATGCCCAGCACGGCCGGGAACAGCAGGTCCCCGTCGAGCAGATGATCGGCCAGATAAGGATCGCTGCCCGCGGACAGGTCCGCTTCGGTGATCAGCTCGATGCCCGGGTAGTGCACGACGGCGCGGTCGACGAACCGGGTGAGCGGCAGTTCTTCGCTCTCCACCGGCAGCGTCGGCAGTCCCGCGGTGCGGCCGCAGACCACCAGCACCGAAGGCGCGCCGGGATCGCCGAGCACCTGACGCAGGATCGCGATGCCCTCCTCGGTCGGGATCGGCGTGATGCCGTCGCGCATGAGAGCGCTGACCACGCCGAGCTTCTCGCCCATACCGGTGCCGGACCAGACCGACCACTCCAGCGCGATCGCCCGCGCCTTCGGATGTGTCTGTCCGAATCGGACGGTCAGCTCGGTCATCCAGTCGTTCGCGGTGGCGTAGTGCGCCTCGCCGCGGAGACCGGCGCGGCCGATGATGCTGCCGAAGGTGACGAGCAGCTTGACGCGGTCCTGGTCGACCGCGTCGAGCACCGCCCGCAGGCCGCCGATCTTCGGGGCGAGCGTCGTGCGGAAGCTCTCCTCGGTCAGGCTGAACAACGCGGCGGGCTCGTTGCGTCCCGCTCCGTGCAGGACCGCGGTGACCGGGCCCAGGTCCGCCTGCACGGCGGCGACCGCGGCGGCCACCTGCTCGGCCGAGGTGACGTCGGCGCGTTCGTACCGGTAGGTGATGCCCGCCGAAGCCATCCGCTGCAGGTTCTCCGCCAGTTCGGTGTCCTCGGCGGGGTCGCTGCGGCCCAGCAGAGCCAGTTTCGCGCCGGAGTCCTTGGCCAGTGCCAGCGCGCTTTCGGCGGTGATGCCCTTGCCGCCGCCGGTGACGAGCAGGACGTCGGTCGTGTCGAGCGGCTCCGGGATCGGGCCGACCGGCGCGGGCGGCAGGGCGCCGAGTTTCGGCACCGTGCGCGTCCACTGCTCGTCGTACCGGGCCTCGGTGAAGTCGTCGGTCGCGGCGACCTCCAGCAGCACGGTCTGCACCGCCTCGTCGATGCCGGCCGGGTCGGCCGGCGAGGGCTCGGCGAGGTCGACGATCGTGGTGCGGGCCGACGGGTCTTCGAGCCGCAGCGTCTTCGCGAGCCCGGACGCGCCGAGTCCGTGCTGCACCACGACGAACCGCGTGCCGTTCGGCGCGGCCATGACCGCGCGGCCCGCGTCGAGGAACAGGCCGACGTTCGACGCGTCACAGTCCGCCGGCAGGCACAGCAGGACACCGTCGCCGAGACCGGCACCGGCCAGTGCCGCGCGCAGCGGCTCGGCCAGCGAGTGGCCCGGGGTCGAGAAGACCTGCCAGTCGGCGGCCGCGAATCCCGGGGTGAGATCGGGATTCGGCCGCAGCGCGGGCACGTAGTCGACCGAGAACGGCCGGACCCACGGGCCGACACCGGGAACCTCGGCCGCGCTGTTGGCGTCTTCGAGCTTGGCGGTCTGCGCCAGCTCGTCGATCATCTCGGCGAGGTCGCCGAGGCACACCGTCGCGAAGTTCGGCATGCCCTCCAGCGCGGGACGGCCCAGTGCCCGGGTGACGTCGTTGACCAGCTGCCCCACGGTGATCGAGGACAGGTGCAGGTCGTCGAGCGGATGGGTGTCCGCGGTGACGGTCTCCAGCGGCAGCTCGACGCGCTCGGCGGCCAGCTTCCGCAGCAGGTCGAGCGTCGTGCTCCCACTGCTCTCGGCCGCGACGCCCTCGGCCGCGGCGGCCTGCTGCTCGCGCTCGGCGGCCAGTTCGCGGGCCAGCTCGGCGTCGATCGCCGGAGCCGCCTCGCACGGGCTGGCCAGGAAGCTGAACTCGCCGTCGATCGGCAGCGGCCGCACGACACGGCCCGCGAACAACGCACCGGTGTCGATCGTGACGCCCAGCGCGTGTGCCGCCGCGGCGACCCGCAGCACCGCGCCCAGCGTCTGGCTGTCGGTGTCGACCGAAAGAACGGGCTTTTCGGGAGCGATTTCCTCGAGCAGTCCGGAAAGGACACGGCCGGGGCCGACCTCGATCACCAGGTCGCTGCGTTCGGCCACCTTCGCGGCGGCCTCGCGGAAACGCACCGGCAGCACGATCTGGTCACGCAGCAGCTCACGCAGGTTCTCGGCGGCGTGCAGCACGTCACCGGTCACCGTGGAGACCACGGGCCGGTCGAGCCGCGCGAAGTCGAATTCGGCGAGCTGCTCGGTCATCGCTTCGGCGGCGGGCGCGACCAACGGCGAGTGGAACGCGTGCGAGACGTTGATCCGGGTGGCCGTCACGCCTTCGGCGCGGGCGCGGGTGCAGACCCGCTCCACAGCGGCGGCTGGGCCGGAGATCACCGTCTGGCCCGGCGCGTTGTACCCGGCGATCACGACATCCTCGCCCTGGCTGAGTTTTTCGGCACGGCTCGGGCTCGCGGCGAGCCCGGCCATCGCGCCATCGCCCGCGCTCGCCGTGGCCATCACCTTGCCGCGGATCTTGGCCAGCCGCAGCACCTCGTGCTCGTCGAGCGCGCCACCCCAGTGCAGGGCGGTCAGCTCGCCGAGGCTGTGCCCGGCCGCGGTGTCGGCTTCGATGCCGAGATGCCGCAGAACACGCAACGCCGCCAGCGACCCGGTGACGATCCTCGGCTGGGCGATCTCGGTCGCGGCCTGGTCGCCCGCGACGTTCAGGCCCGCGGACCGGTAGATCTCCTCCACACCCGCGAAGCGGCGGCGCAGGGCCCCGACCGCGCCCTTGCCCGACCCCTGTCCGGGGAAGAGGAAGCCGATCCTCGCCGCGCCGGTCCGCGAACCCGCGAAAATCCCTTCGGTGACGGCGAAAACCTCACCGTCCTCTTCGGACACCAGCTCCGCCAGCCGGATCAGCTTGCGCTCGGCGTCCTCGGGGGTGCTCGCGACGATCGCGGCGCGGACGGGCTTGCCGGTCAGCTCGGCCGGCAGGGCGCCCGCGAGGTCGGTCAGCTCGGCCATCGACAACTTCGGCACGAAATCGAGCAGTTCGGTGATCCGCGCCCGCAACGCGTCGAAGTCGGCGGCGTCGAGTAGCAGCAGCTCGGCGTCCTGCCGTCCGGAGACCAGCGCGCGGGTCCGCTCGTCGAGCACCCGCCGCCGCGCGGCGCCCGGCGCCTCGGCGACCGCGATGTGCGAGTTGATCCCGCCGAAGCCCATCGCCGAGACGCCTGCGCGCACCGGCTGTTCCGGTGGCCACAGCCCGGCCTCACCGGGGACGTACATCCGCGCGGAGTCGCCGAGCAGCGACTCGTGCGGTTGGAAATGCCCGGTGCCGGGCGGGATCACCTGGTGGTACACCGCGAGCGTCGCCTTGATCAGCCCGGCAACCCCGGCCGCGGCCTTGGTGTGCCCGATGTTGCCCTTGATCGTGCCCAGCGCGGCGGGCGCGGCGAGCGGGTCGGCGTCCCGGCGGGCGGTGGAGAGCGCCTCGATCTCGGTGGCGTCGCCCAGCGCGGTACCGGTGCCGTGGCCCTCGAAGTACGACACGGTCTCCACGCCGTACCCGGCGCGCTCGTAGGCGCGGCTGATCGCCAGCCGGTGCCCGGCCGCCTCCGGCCGGGTGATGCCGCCCTTGCCGTCGGAGGAAACACCCCAGCCGCTGATCGAGGCGTAGATGCGCTTGCCCTGCGCGACGGCGTCGCTCTCGCGCATCAGGACGAGCATGCCGGAGCCCTCACCGGGCCAGAACCCGTTGGAATCGGCGTCGTAGACCTTCATCTCGGTCTTGGCCAGCGCGCCGGTCTTGGCGAACCCGATGACCTCGAACGGGTCGATCGAGAGGTCGACACCGCCGGCGATGGCGACGTCGAGATCGCCCTGCGCGAGCCCGTTCGCGGCGTTCACGACCGCCAGCAGCGAGGACGAGCACGCACCGTCCACTGTGTACCCGCCGCCGGCGAAGTCGAAGTGGTTGCAGACCCGGCCGGCGATGGTGTTGGCCAGCCCGCCTGCGAGGGTGTCCTCGTTGATCTCCGGGAACGGCGCCTTGTACTGCGCTTCCAGATCACGCAGGAACGTCACGGTCTCGTCGTCGCCCCAGCCACGCTCGGCGAGCGCGGCGGCGACGGTGCGGCGCACGTACGGCCAGCGCAGCCGCATGATGTTCGCCCGGGAGAACTCGCCGGTGAGGCTGTTGCCGATGACCACGCCGGTGGTCTGCTTCGGCATGCCCTCGCCCTCGGCGAACCCGGCGTCGGCCAGTGCCCGCGCCGCGACGTCGAGGGCCAGCCAGTGCGTGGTGTCCGTGGCGCGGAAAGTGCTGCCCGCGACCTTGTACCGGACCCGGTCGAACTCGAAGTCGCGCAGCACCGCGGCCTTCTGCGCGTAAAACCGGTCCGGGGCCTTGGGGTCGGGTGAGTAGTAGTCCTCGCGGTTCATCCGCTCGTCGGGCAGGCGCCGGAACGCCCGGCGCCCGGCCAGCACGTTCTCCCAGAGCTCCGCCAGAGACCGCGCGTCCGGATACCGCAGTCCGATCCCGACAATCGCAATCCGCTCAACGCTCATGCCCACCGCACTCCCATTAGCTCTCAGGCCGTTCGTCGGGCCACCCGGCCCTGCCGCACCTCCGGGCACCGTCCCGCTGTCGTGCCTGCCGAGACGTCACCGGCCCCGGTCCGTTTCGCGCAGTCCGATCAAGCATGAATCCGAGGCCCCCTTCCCGTCTTCTCCCTGTGTGCCGGGCGAATATGTCCGCACGGTCCCGTAATCGGCGCTCCGTCAGGGCATCACCCGGCGAGCCGCGCCGTGACGCGGACGGGACCCCAGTTCGGCGGCGGCGGTGAAACTCGCCCACGCCGTCAGTTCGATCAGGCCTCGATCGCCGAGGCCGGAATCGTGGACGACGTCGGCGTCCACCTGGTATGCCGCCTTCGCCACGAGCAGGGCGAGCCGGGCGGCCGGACGTTCGTCCTCGGGCAGCTCGGCGACCACGGGGTCCAGCCAGGCCCGGCTCAGCCCGGGTGGCCGTCCGTCCCAGACGGCCACCTCGCGCGTCACCAGCCGCCGGACGCCCGGCGGGATCCAGCTCGCCGCCGTGATGATCGTTTCCCCCGCCCTGGCGAAAGCGTCGGCGATGACCGGGTTTTCGTTTGTCCATAGTGGACTATCCACGGCGGACTTCGGCAGCAGTTCGAGCGCTGCGCCCGGCTTCGGGGGCGTCCCAGGTTTGAGGAACCGGCCGAGGACGTCCCGGACTTTCGGCCGCGCCGAGGAGGGAACCGCGGGCGGCAGCGGCGACGGGCCGAGGAAGACGTTCACCATCCGGTTGAGGTAGTGGAAGACGACGGCGACCGCGGTCAGCTCCGCCGCCGTCGACGGAGAGATGCCGTCGGGGAGCGGCCCTTCTCCCCGTGCCCACCGCGCCAGCTCCCGGGTGTCCGTGTCCTCGATCGCGGCGTACTCGCCGCTCTCGATCATGGCGGCCTCGGCGGGTGAGCCCAGCGAGCCGAGCGTCATCCCGTGCACCTCGACGCAGTACGGGCACGCGTTCCCCTCGGACACCGACGTCGCGACGACCTCCTTGGCCACCCGGCTCGCCGCCCCGCCCGCGATCAGCGACTCCCGCAGCATCGCCCACGCGGCGGCCAGCACCGGCGGCGCGGCCGCGTGCAGCGCGACCGGCGGCGCGAGCATCCCGAAGTCCCGCTCGATCTGCCGGTACACCTGCCCGACGAGCCCCTTCGCCCGCCGGGCCCGCACCACCTCGACGTACCGCACCTCCCGCACCGCCCGCCGCAACGCGAGCCGCACCACTCCCGGCGTCATCCCGACCTCCCGTCACCGGCGAACTCACGTGATCAGAAAGCGCACTCACGTGATTGGAGAGCGCACTCGCGTGATCAGACGGAGATCTCGTCCAATCACGCGAGATCTCCGCTCAATCACGCGAGATACGTCTCTGATCACGCGAGATCGCGGTTTCGTGCCTCAGTTGCCTGCGACGAGGCTGAGCTTGCTGACGGCGCGGCGGCCGGTGATGGAGCCGTCGGGGGCCGGGGCGCCGTAGGTGACGTCGACGCCGCGTTCCCGGGCGGCGCGGACGATGCCGGGTACGGCGCGTTCGGCGAGCGCGGCGATGGTCATCGCCGGGTTGACCGTCAGCGCACCCGGCACCGACGCGCTGTCGGTGACGAAAATGCCCGGGTGGTTGCGCAGCTCGTGGTTCGGGTGCAGCGCGGAGGTGTCCGGGTCGTCGCCGATCCGGCACGAGGCCAGCGGGTGCACCGTGTAGGCGCCGACGACGTCGTTGGTCCACGGCGCGACCTTCGCCAGGCCGTCCTTCTCCATGATCTCCTTGCACTCCGCGTCCGCGAGCGCCCAGCCGCGGCGGGTGTTCTCGGTCGGGTCGTAGCGCAGCGCGCCGCGGCCGAGCATCTGCTGCGAGATGCGATAGGCGTTACCGGTGGGCGGCGGAGTGCCGAAGACACCCTCGTTGTCGTCCTCGGTCATCAGGAAGATCGTCAGCCAGGACGCCCACTGCTTGAGCATTTCCTTCTTCTGCACCCCGAACCACCGGGGTTCGTCCCCGTCTGGTACCTGCGCGAGGATCGTGCCCAGCCCCGGCGGGAAGTACAGCTGCTCCAGCGAGTACCGCTCGTACTCGGGAAGCGAACCGTCGAGCTTGTCCCAGTTCGCCACGGTCGGGCCCTTGCCGATGTGGTTGGCCGCGTACCCCAGACCGTCCTCACGGGACAGTCCGAGCACCTCACGCACCTTGTCCTCGTTCAGGATCGCGGTGTTGAGCCGCTCGCCGTTGCCGGAGAAGTATCGGCCGACCGCGTGCGGCATGGTGCCCAGCGTGGCCTCCGAGCGCTGGAGGATCACCGGGGTGGCGCCCGCGCCGGCGGCGATGATGACGATCTTCGCGTCGATCACGCCCGAGCCGGTGTGCACCCGGTAGTCCTCGTCGTCGACGACGGTGAAGTGCACCCGGTAGTCCCCGTCCTCGGTGCGCTCCAGCTTCTGCACCTCGTGCAACGGCCGGATCTTCGCACCGTGCGCGAGCGCCGCTGGCAGGTAGTTCGTCAGCAGCGAGCGTTTGGCGTCGAACTTGCAGCCCGCCATCATGAAGTTGCAGTTGACACAGCGGTCGTTGTCGACGGCGACCGGCGCCGGGTTCGCGGTGCGCCCGGAGTGGTGACACGCCGCCGCCCACAGCCCGCCGGCGTAGGACACGTCGTTCCAGTCCTGTGTGGACACCGGGAGCGATTCGGAAACCCGGTCGTACCAAGGCTCCAGCGCGTCCCGGGAAAGAACCGACGGCCACATCCGGCGGCCGATGCTGCCGTGCCGTTCGAACACGAACCGCGGGGCACGCGGCATCGCGGCGAAGTAGACCACGCTGCCGCCGCCGACGCAGTTGCCGCCGAGCACGCTCATGCCGTCGCCGACGACGAAGTCGAACGCGCGGGTGTAGGACGAGCCGAGCAGGTAGTCGTGTTCGAACTCGTCGGTGGCCAGCCACGGGCCCCGCTCCAGCACGGTGACCTTCGCCCCGCCCGCCGCGAGGTGGTAGGCGGGGATCGAGCCGCCGAAACCGCTGCCGACGATGACGACGTCGGTCTTCTCGATCGCGCTCACGCTGGGCTCCCTGAAGGCGTCGTGTCGGGGTGGACTTCGGCCAGCTTCCGGCCGTAGGAGAACTTTGGGAACCGCCAGAACCCGTCGGCGTCCGGCTCGCGGTAGCCCATCGCCAGCAGGCCGGGGTGCCCCGCGCGGATCGCGTCGGCGGTGTGCAGGTGCGCTGCGCTGTCGTAGGCCATGTTGCTGAACAACGCGAGGCTCACCCAGCCGTCCTTCTCCGGATGTCCCGGGGCGGTCAGCTGCCGCACCAGCGCGGTCCGGTGTTCGAACGGCAGGGCCACGAACGGCGGTACGTCGTCGTCGAGCACCACGCCGTGCTCGCCCGCGTACGTCTTGGCGTGGTCGTTGAGCGACTGGGCCAGGTAGGGCAGCCCGGCGGTCACGCCGGTCGCGTCGGTGTGCAGCAGTTCGAGCGCGCCCGCCTCGACCGCGCCGGGACCCGCCGAGGCCCCGGCGACGGCACGGTCGTCCTCGGACCGCTTCTCCCCCGGCACGATCGTGTCGGCGTAGGCCTCCAGAGTCAGGATCTTGACGCGTTCCTCGTCGGTGGCTGGGGACACCGGCCTACCTCCTCGTCGAAACCGGGCAGCGCCGACGGCACTGTCCATAATGGATTTACGCGGCCAGCGACCGCGTCTGGCTGGTCCTGGCGTGCACGGTCATCGGCAGCCCGCCCCGCACCCGCAGCGAGAGCATCGCCTCCGGGACGACCTCGTAGCCGGGCAGCTTGCGCAGCCGCAGGTCGCGGGAAACCATGGCGAGCACGAACACCGCCTCCAGCACGCCGAGGCTGTTGCCGATACAGAACCGCGGCCCCGCGCCGAACGGGATGTAGGCGTACCGCGGCCTGCCCGCCGGATTGTCCGGATCGAACCGTTCGGGGTCGAACCGTTCCGGATCGGCCCAGTAGCCCGGATGCCGGTGCAGGGTGTAGGGCACCACGACGACGTCGGAGCCCGCCGGGACGTGGTAGCCGCCGATCTCGTCGTCGGCCTGCGCGACACGCGGCAGCAGCCACACCGGCGGGTACAGCCGCATGACCTCCTCGACGACCATCGCGGTGTAGCGCAGCTTCCGCAGATCCTCGTGCGCCGGCAGCCGATCGCCGAGCACCTCGACGGCTTCGGCGTGCAGCCGCTCGCCGACCTCGGGGTGCTCGTCGATCAGGTGGAACGCCCATCCCAGCGTGCTCGCCGTCGTCTCGTGCCCGGCCAGCAGCAGGGTGATCAGCTCGTCCCGCATCCGTTCACGGGCGCCTTCGACGTCGTCACCGGCCGAGGCGATGAGGCGGGACAGCACGTCTTCGCCGCCCTCGACCGGGTTCGCCAGCCGCTGCTCGACCAGTTCGTCGGCGATCCGGCGCAGATCGTCGCGCGCGGTACGGAACCGCAGCTGTTTGGGCAGCGGCGCCCATTCCGGCACCATGCTCAGCGTGACGGCCTCGAACATCGCCTGGTCCTGCACGGCCTCGAAGGAGTGGCCGAGCGTTTCGTACCCGCCGAGTTCCGCGTCGAGCAGCGTCTTGCCGAGCACGCCCAGCGTCAGGCCGGTCATCTCGTGCAGGATCTCGACCGGGCCGTCGTGTGCCGCGAGCCTGCCGACCAGACCGTCCACTTCGGACGCCACGAGCTCCGCCTGGCGCGCGATCCGCTTGGGCTGGAACACCGGCTGGATCGTCCGGCGCTGGGCACGCCAGGTCTCGCCGTCGCTGGTGAGCAGCCCGTCCCCGAGTGCGCGCCGGGCTTCCTGCAGGCCGATTCCCTTGTGGTAGTTGGCACTGTTGTCCGCGAGGACGTGCTTGGCCAGCTCCGGATGGTTCACCAGGTACATCGCCTTCGGCCCGATCGCGATACGGACCACGTCGCCGTACCCGGCCGCCGAGTCCGTCATGAGCGCGAGCCGGTCGGTGAACAACTGCCTGAGCAGCTTGACCGTCTGCCGCCGCGGCGGCCCGGGCGGCGCGGGCAGCGCCGTCCGGGCCGGGTCCTGGTGGTCACTCATGCCGCGATGGCCCCGGTGTCGGGTTTCGTTTCACCGGCAGAACTCGGCAGCTGCGCCAGCTTCGCCTGCTCCGCCTCGAACTTCAGCCGTGCCTTGTTCGAGAAGTGCAGGCCCCACAGGAACAATCCGCGGATCAGGCACACCGCCGCCGTGGCGAGGAACAGCCCGTAGGCGACGTGCACGACCATGAAGAATCCGTACGCCAGCGCCACCCCGGAGCCGAACAGGATCTGCGAAGACGGCTTCGACGGTGACGTACCCGGGTCGGTGACCATGTAGTTCGTGTAGAGCACGAACGCCACGCCGGTCATCATGCCCAGCGCGCCGGGGATCGCGGTGTCGAAGACGAGGCCACGCGCGACGGCCTGCAGCGCGAAGGTGATCAGCCACGCCCCGATCAGCCACATCCGCTGGGTCAGCATCGCGTTGAGCACCGTGCCCGACACGATGATGATGCCCACGATCAGCCAGCCGATCCAGGTGTCGACCTTCTCGGTGAAGTGGTACGGCGGGGCGATGCTCGCCCACGGGAACACCAGCAGGATCACCGTGATGCCGAAGTTCGACGGGTTCATGTAGTGCCGCAGCCTGCCCCGCACCGGCGCCTGCAGGACCCACTTCGCCCCGACGGCCACGGCCACGCCGAACACCATGACCAGCCACTGGTCGTTGACGTAGGTCAGCATGTTCAGCGCGAGCCCGGTGATGTGCGCGGGGAGCAGGAACTCGGCGAGCCCCTTGAACCCGTTGCCCTTGAACCGGACCGGCCGCTTCTGCGCGTTGGCGCCGATGATCTCGAGGCCGATCTCCGTGACATAGGCGGTCGCCAGCGCGATGAACGGGTACAGCCACGGCTGCTCGAAGCCGAGCACGGTGTAGCCGACGATGTTGAACACGGTGATCGAGATGGCGAACCGCCGGAGCGCGGTCACGACCTTGTTGGTGTGCCTCGGCGGCGCCGGGGCCGTTGTCTGGGCCATGACCGTCACATTCCTTCCTGGATGGCCTGGGTACCGAGCTGGAACATGTGGCAGCCGGGCTCCAGCTTCAGATCCTGCTGCCGGAGCTGGCCGGTGCGGTCCCGCCACTGCAGGTGCACGTTCAGCGGGCCGGACACGTTCTCCCCGAGTCCGATGTGGACCTGGTGGCTGCGCCGGCCGGAGTGGCCGCTGCCGCCGTCCACGCGGTCGATGTACTTCCTGCCGTCGGCCGTGGTCACGGTGACCTCGGCGCCGATCGCCGGGCTGCCCGGCGCGGTCAGCGGACCCGCCGACTTCGCCGCGTCGGTGGTCAGTTCCAGCTCCAGGAACTTCCCGGGCTTCGGGCTGACGTTGTGGTAGTACACCGGCGCTTCCCATTGCCGGGCGACGGCGAAGTCGAGCAGACCGGTCCCGTCCGGGTCACCGACCGCGATACCGCGCGTGGGCACCGGGACGGCGAGTCCCAGCTTCGGCGCGAGGTCGACATAGCGACCGCCGGGGCTCTTGGCGAAGAAGTGCAGCGTCTGGTCACCGCCGATGTCGTCACCGGCGCGGACGTTCGGCCACCAGAACGGGTTGGACAGCAGCCCGTCGTGCGCCGTGGCCAGTTCCTGCAGCTGCGGCCACCGGTTGACCTGGCCCTTGACGAACCCGGTCGCCTGGGTGATCACCGCGTCGCCGCTGTTGTTGTAGTCGGCGATCTTGACGTCCCAGCCCCAGCCGGACCACGCGGTGCCCGCCTCGGCGCTGCGATCGGTCCACGGCGCCTCGCCCTTGGCCAGTTTCGCCCGCAGGTCCGCGGTGTCCTTGGCCGTGTTCATGAACTGGAAGTTGCTCTCCTCGATACCCCACGAGGTGGTGATGTTCGAGACGTACATGTCGTACAGGCCGTCGTGGTTCAGGTCACCGAAATCGACGCCCATGCCCTTGAAGGAGTCGTTGCCGAGCACCTTGGACTTCGGATCGGTGATCCCGCGGACCCCGGTGACCTCGGCGAACTCGACGTGTCCGGGCTTGGACTTGTTGTACAGCAGGCGGTCGTGGCCGAAGTCGTTGCCGATGTAGAGCTCGGGCAGCCCGTCACCGTCCACATCGGTCGCGCTCGCCGCGAGCGACCAGCCCATCTGCAGTGCCTCGGGGATGGCCTTGGGCTCGTGGGCGAAGGCCGCCGCCGGCTTCGCACCCGCGGACGCACCGGTGAAGCGGAAGATGTGCTTCCCGCCGCTGTTGGGCGCGTGCGACATCGACTGGTTCATCTGCACACCGCCGTCGGCATCCGGGTCGAGCACGGCGCTGTCGGGGAAGTAGTTCCCGATGAAGATGTCCTGGTGCCCGTCCCCGTCGAAGTCCCCGACGGTGGCCGCGTTGGTGTTCCACTTGGGACCGTTGTACGTGCCGTCCTTGGCGCGGTTTTCGCCCGGCAGCAGCTCGACCGGTTCGTACGCGCTCGCGTCGAACTTCGCGGCGTCCGCCTTGGCCAGGAACAGGACCGGGGTGCGGCCCCAGTAGTAGACCAGCAGATCGGTGCGGCCGTCCTCGTTGAAGTCGCCCGCGACACAACCCATCGGCGCGATGTTCGGGTTCGTCGGCAGCGGGGCCTCGTCCAGCGCGAACGGCGCGTACCGGGGGCCCGACGTCGGCACCGGTGTCACGACCACCTGGTCGCTGCGCGGGTCGACGAGGCACAGGTCCTTGGGTTTGCCCGTGCCCGACAGATCCGCCATCGCGATCCCGGCACCGACCGAGGAGACCCAGGCCCGGATGTGCTCGTAGGTCTTGTTCACCGGCCGGATCGACTGCTGCTTCTTCGCCGCGGGCAGCGCGATCGACATCGGCTGGAAGGCGTACTTCGACGCCATCGTGTCCTGTTCCGAAGCGGAGACGCTGGGCAGCCGGGCGACCATGAACAATCCCAGCACCAGCACCAACGCCACGATGCCCGCCAGCTGCCTGCGCAGCCAGCCCAAGGTCGCGGTCATTCCTCCACACCTCCGTGTGCCAACACTCCGTCGGCGATCTCCTGCCGCCAGGTCTCGAAAGCCGGCAGGTCGCCGTCGACCACCACCGCCGGGCGGACCTCCTGCGTGATCGCTGCCGCGCGGGTGGCGGGCAGCCCGCAGATCGCCTCGGTGGCGACCTCCGTTTCGGGGATGAGCAGACCCGCGCGGACGCGGGCCTCCGCGGCGAACGCGCTGCCCTGTGCGAGCCTGCCGCGGTGCTTGCCCGCGAACTCGGCCAGCTTCCGTAGTTCTTCCGCGTCGACCCCGCACGCGTACGTCGAAGCCAGGCCGACGCCCGCGTACAGATCACCGTGCCGCTCCGGCGCGAACCCGGCGATCGTTTCGGTCACGAGGTCGACGTCGGTGCCGCAGATGAACCACAGCGCCCGCCCGATTCCCTGGTCGATGGCCCGCAGCGCGTACGCGCTCCGTTCCTTGTCCGGCCAGGGGAATCCCTGCTCCTGATACTGCTGCCGCACGTACTTCTCGGTCCTGAAGTAGGCCTGATGGAAGCCGTAGCCGTCGAGGACGAGCCAGCGCAGCAACGGGTCGAAGTCCGACGGCGACGGCCAGCGGAACCGGGGCAGCCGCGCCATCGCCCAGCCGACACCGACGTAGATGATGTAGTTGTGCTTGTCCCCGGGGCCGTCGAGGAAGTCCGTGATGTGCGAACGGCCGCCGCCGGGCAGCCCGTCGAGCATCGCGTAGCCCATTCCCGCGCCCTCGTAGGCGAATCCCCTGAACTGCGCGGGAATGCGCTCCAGCCATTCTTCGGCCTGCCGATACGACCGTGCCTCCACCGCGTGCGCGTACCCGAGGAGGAACTTTTCACCCACCGTCTCCAGCAATTCCTGAGCGGCTGGGCTCTTCTTGTGGAAACCACGCTTGTCCAGCGAGGTCTCCGAGACGTCCGGAGTCAGGATACGGCGCCTGAGCGCGCGCCAACCATTGCCCAACGCACTCTCCCCCTTGCGGGTAGGAAAATCTTCCGTGCATTTCTTTCACTCAGGCTCACATATTTCGTGAAGGCCGGTCTACTTCACCGTTGCCCCGCGGTTCTCCTGCCTTGCCCGGCCACGCCGCGGCGGCGAGTCAGCCCGCCCGGCGCTGGTCGCCCGCGGAGAACTCGGCCCGGATCCGGTCCCGCCACACCTCGTACGGTGGTTCGGGTGCCTCGAAGTCCGATGCCACCTCGGTGCGGTCGGCCAGTACGCGGGCCGCCTCCACGGTGAGGCCGGCGAGTATCCCGGCGGCGGTCATCGTGTGCCTTGGCACGAAAGAGGAGAAGGTCCTCGCCTTCACCGCGAACACGACGCCGAGCGCCAGTTCGTCGTGGTGCGGCCCGGACGCGCGGCGCAGTTCGGCGAGCCCGGCCCGGTCGCACCCGCCCGCGAACGTCGCGGCCAGCCCGATCCCGCTCCACAGGTCCGGGCGCCGCCGCTCGGGAAAACGCTCCGCCGCCTCGGCCACCGCGCGCGGATCACCGCCGTGGATGAACCAGAGCGCGCGGCCGACCCCCTGGTCGAAGGCACGCGGGAAGTAGCCGGGGTGGTCCGCCCACGGATACGGTTCCGGTTCATGCTGCTCGTCCACCCAGCGGCGGGTGTCGAAATAGGCGCGGTCGAAACCGTAGCCGTCCACGGCGAGCCAGCTCATCGTCGGGTGATAGGGAACCCCGGACAGTTCCGGGAGGATGTTCTTCCACAGCGGCCTCGGCAGCCTCGCCATCGCGAACCCGATCCCGATGTAGGTCAGGAAGATGTGTGGTTTTCCCGGTCCTTCGAGCAGTTCGCGGGTTCTGTTCCGGCCGCCGCCGGGCATCGCGTCGAGGATGGTGCACCCCATGGTCGCGCCCTCGTAGGCGAACCCGCGCTGCTCCGGTTCCACCAGCTCCAGCCGTCGCTCCAGTTCCCACAGCGACGCGCCTTCGATGGCCCATTCGAACCCGCACACCACCGCCTGCGGAACAGCCTCGAGCTTCACGGTCGCCGCGGACGGGGTCACCGGGAAGCCACGCTCGGCGAAGCCCACCGAAGCCAGCGACGGCGCGAGCATCTTCTTGCGCAACAAACCGAACAGCGTCGACATGATTCGTCCTTTGTGGATAGTTGAGCTCAGGCGACGGCACGCAGGTACGGCCGCCGGGGCAGGCCCGACCGGCCGGCCAGTGGTGTGGGCCGTTCCGCCAGCGTGACGGCGAAGGGCGGCTCGATGGGCCGCGGCTCGCGCATGGCGAAGGTGGCGCGAACCCGGCCGTGACAGCCGACGGTCACCCGGCTGGCCAGTGTGCCGACCGAGAAGGTCGTACCCGGCGTCCCCGGTGCGTGCGCGGCGACGGCCAGCACGGTCCATTCCCCCTCCGGCACGCCGGGGATCGTCACCTCGCCGGAACCGGCGCCCGCCATCCCGCCGAACGCGACCGGGCTGCTCTGCGGGATGTCGTCGGCGAAGACGCCGACGAGGACGTCGGCGGGCGCGGCCCCCTTCGGCATCTCGATCCTGGCGGTGATCACCCCGGTGCCCACGCGCAGCGACGAGCAGTTGTACCCGGTGTCGCGCAGCGTGTGCAGCGAGGGCAGGCGCTGGAAGTGCGGTGCGACGGCGACGAGCACCTCGCCCACCTCGGGATCGCGGTACTGCGTCGGCGTCATCCCGACGGCCTGGGTGAAGCGGCTCGTGAACGTCCCGACACTGCTGTAGCCGACGCTGCACACGATGTCCGACACCGTCAGCGACGTCGTCAGCAGAAGTCGTTTGGCCTCGAACAGCCGGACCGCGGTCAGGAACCTCCCCGGCGTCACCCCGGTGGCCCGCGCGAACACCCGTGAGAAATGGAACGGGCTGACGAACACCTCCGAGGCCAGATCCGTCAACGTGATCGGCTCGAAGTACCGTGCCTGCATCGACGAGATCGCCTGCAGCACGGGAGGCGGCACCGGGTACGGCGAAGCCGAAGACGCGACGCGGCATTCCGGTTCGTCGGACATCGTCTCGTGCGTCAAGGACGCGACCGCTCGTAGCACCATGAGACCCACCCCGCTTTTCTCTCCTGCTCTTTTCCTGCTGCTCAGCCAAGACGCCACCGATCGCGATGCTGTCGACAAGCGATCGAGAACCGATCGGCCGCACAATTTGGACGTGCGATTCGCAGGGGGAGGACAGGAAGGACGCAGAGGAGAGCCCATGCGAAACGCAGGTCACCGACGGGTATTACGCAGCTGCCGGAAAGCGCTTTCTCCGACTCGGTACCCGCCCGGAGGGCGAAGAGTGACCGCGGCACCGCTTTCGGTGACAACAGCGGCCGCCCGGCCGCCTTTTGGCTTATCGGCCAGGCATACGCCGTCCGCGAACGCGCTCTCCGCACGCCGCGCGCAGACCGGAACAGGCAAGATCCGGCACCGCCGGAGATCCCCGCGAAACACATACGAACACCTGCGGAACACACGTCACCGCTTGTGGTCCGTTCACTGGATCGAGCGATGAGGCTCTGTCACATTCGATGTCAGGACCCCGTTTTCCGCCGTTCGGTACGAGGTCCGCACTGGGGATGAAGACTATCGAGTGGAGGCTCGCTGATGTACTCCGAGAGCGGCTTGTCGGACCGGTTCGCCGGTGCCCACGCTCCGGGCGCGGCCGACCCTTCGGGCAGCGACGTCCGCTTCACCTTGCTGGGCCCGCTCGAAGTGCTCCGAGACGGCGTCGATCACGCACCGACCACGCCGAAGATCCTCCAGCTCCTCGCCCTGCTCGTGCTGCGGCCGGGGAAGATGGTGCACAGCGATTCGATCATCGCCGAGCTGTGGGCCAACCAGCCACCGCGCAGCGTCCGGACCACGCTGCACACCTACGTCTACCATCTGCGCCGGTGCATCGAGCAGAACCAGCTGGCCGCCAACGCGGAAACCATGCTCGTCACCAAACCGCCGGGCTACGTCTTCCGCATCGACCCCGCGCAGGTGGACGTCCACGCCTTCACCCGGCTCCAGCAGCAGGGCAGGACACTGCAGTCCCAGCACCGCCACGCCGAGGCGGCCATGACCTACCGAGCCGCGCTCGACCTGTGGTCGGGCCCGCCGCTCGCCAACGTCCACTGTGGACCGGTGCTGTCCGGCTACACCGTGGACCTGCTCGAACAGCAGCGTGGCACCCTGCATCTGCGTTTCGAGGCGGAGATCAACAGCGGCAGGCACCTGGAGCTGATCGGGGAACTCCGTTCGCTCGCCGCGGAGAACCCGCTCGACGAAGCGCTGCACGGGCAGCTGATGCGGGCGCTCGGCCGCAGCGGCCGCCGGTCCGACGCGATGGCCGTCTACCGCGACCTGCGCGCGAGGCTGACCGACGAGCTGGGCGTGGAGCCCTGCGACGAACTCCAGGTGCTGCACCACGACCTGTTGTCCGAAGGCGAACAAGCGGTGTGACGGAAGACGGAGATCACCGGAAATCGTTGAGCCCCATCGAGATCATGTGAGGACCGAGGTATGACAACTCGCACGTACGGACAGTTCTGCGGCCTCGCCCGCGCGCTGGAGATCATCGGGGAACGCTGGGCGCTGCTCGTCGTCCGGGACCTGATGCTCGGCCCGAAGCGGTTCACCGACCTCCAGCACACGCTGCCGAAGATCCCGACCAGCCTGCTTTCCGCGCGCCTCAACGAACTCGAGCAGTCCGGCGTCGTCCGGCGGAAGGTGCTCCCCCAGCTCGACGCCGGGGTCGTCTACGAACTCACCGAGTACGGCAGCGAACTCGACCAGATCGTCCTCGAACTCGGGCTCTGGGGCGCGCGGTCACTCGGCCACCCCGGACCGGAGCAGGTGTTCACCCTCGACTCCGCCATCCTTTCCCTGTACACCACTTTCAACCCCGAGGCCGCCGCCGGCGTCCACATCACCTTCGAGGTCCGGCACCCCGACGACATGATCGTCCACGCCATCGTCGACGACGGAACGGTCAAGGCGGGCGAAGGCTCCCATCCCGGCGCCGACCTCGTCATCACGCCGCAGGGCCCGGTCTTCATCGACGTCCTCACCGGCCAGCTCCGCGCCACCGACGCCCTGCAGTGCGGAGCGGTCCACATCGACGGCGAGCCCCAGCACTTCGAGCTGTTCACCCGGCTCTTTCGCATCCCGGCGCCGCCCGACCTGCCCGAAGGCCTCAGCGTCCGCTGAGCCGCCCCGAGCGAGCGGGACGCGCCCGGGCTCCCCCACTCCCGGCGCGTCCTGCTCGCGTCCCCGCTCGCGGCTATTCGAACCGGGAGGCGTCGCCCGCCCCGTGGCGGACGACCTCGGCCTCCCCCGAGGAGAAGTCGATCACCGTGGTCGGTTCGACCCCGCAGTCGCCGGAGTCCAGCACGGCGTCGAGGACGTGGTCGAGCAGTTCCTTGATCTCCCAGCCCTGGGTCAGCGGTTCACCGGCTTCGGGCAGCAGGAGCGTGCTCGACAGCAGTGGTTCACCCAGCTCGGCGAGCAGAGCCTGGGTGACACCGTGGTCGGGGATGCGCACCCCGACCGTCTTCTTCTTTTCGTGCATCAGCCGTCGCGGCACCTCCTTGGTGGCGGGCAGGATGAACGTGTACCGGCCGGGTGTGGCCGCCTTGACGGCGCGGAACACCGTGTTGTCCACGTGCACGAACTGGCCGAGCTGCGCGAAGTCCTGGCACACCAGGGTGAAGTGGTGACGGTGGTCCAGCTTCCTGATCGCCCTGATCCGGTCGATCCCGTCCCGGTTGCCCAGCTGGCAGCCGAGCGCGAAGCAGGAGTCGGTCGGATACGCGATCAGCCCGTCGGCACGCAGGATGTCCACGACCTGCCCGAGCGCGCGACGCTGCGGGTTCTCGGGATGAATGTCGAAGTACTTCGCCATGTCGGAAGTTTAGGCCGCGAAACCTTCGGGGGCCCGGCGGCGCGCACGTCTTCCAGCGTGCGCTCTTCGCCGCCGTGCCCGTGCGCAGGCGAGAGCGCCGGGGGCACAATCGCGGAGCACCCTGTTTTCGGTGCCCCGGCGAGACATCGCCGGAGCGGGAGGGATACACGATGACAGTGCCGGAGCTCGTCAGACCCGGATCCGGGACCGCGCGGCCGGTTCCGATGACGGCCTATCTCTTCGAAGGAGACAACGGTCTGGTCACGCTTCGTGAAATGTTCCTCGACCGCCAGTGGCTCCTCGTCCACCACACCATCCCCGACCGGATCACGCGCACGAGTTCCTCGGCCGAGGTGGAGCGCATGCTGTCCGGCCCGTTCCGGGCGGACTGCCGGCTCGCCATGGTTTCCCGTGCACGGTACCGGAAGCTCGCGCAGTACCGGCGGAACCTCGGCTGGGATCTGCCCTGCTACTCGGCGATCGGCCACGACTTCGGCGCGGACTTTCCCGCCACGTCCGGGGTTTCGGCGGGTACGTGGGACGACGAGATCCCCGGCGTCAGCTTCTTCCGGCGCACCGGGGACGGGATCGTCCACATCGGCTCGATCGGTGTTCCCGGACTGGTCTTCCTCATGCGCGCGCTGGACGTCCTGGATCCCGCGCCGGTGACCCCGTGCGGCTAGCACCCGGCGGCCGCCGCCGTAGTCCGTTCCGCCCATGGTGCGTCGGAACGGCGTAATCTTCATCCCCACCCCGGCGACAGAATCCTTTTCGTGGCAACGACCCGGCTTCGACCGCGTGGGTCCCGGCCTCGGCTGAGTTAGGATCGCACCTGCACAAAAGCCTTTGACAAGGCGCGGCCGTCGAGATACCGGAGGAGATCCGTGTGACGCCTCCGGTACCCGGGAGAGAAGCAGGCCACCTGACCGCGCCCACGGAGCCGCCCGGCACCGCGAGCGTCGACCAGCGGCCGAAACGTGCGTGGCTGCTCGCCCGCGTCGTCGTCACAGTCGTCTTCTTCGGTCACGTCGCGGTCGGTCTGACGACCGTCCTCAACGCGAATCTCGGGTTCGCCCGCACCGCTTACGCCGTACTGGCGCTGGCCGGGCTGCTGGCGATCCAGCTGCTCTACTTCAGCAGGCCGACCACCCGGCTCCGCTCGCGGCTGAGCGTGCTCATGCTGTTCGGCCAGGCCGTCCTCGCCTACCTCCCCATCGTCACCTTCGGACAGCTGTGGATCGGCCTTCCCGGGTTCGTGGCGGGCAGTGCCCTGCTGGTGCTCCCGGTCCGGTTCGCCTGGCCGGTCTTCGGGGCCGTCGTGGCCTCGGGGGCCGTCATCCAGGCGGCGCTGACCGGCGACCTCGTCGACATCCTCTACACCCTGTTCGGCATGTGCACGTTCGCGCTCGACGTCTACCTGACGAGCAAGCTCGCCCGCATGGTCACCGAGCTGCACGACGCGAGGTCCGAGCTGGCCCGGCGCGCGGTCGCCGAACAGCGGCTCCGGTTCGCCAGGGACCTGCACGACCTGCTCGGGCTGAGCCTGTCCGCGATCGCGCTGAAGGGCGAGCTGGTCCGCCGCCTGATCACCCGGTCGGCCGAACAGGCCCAGCACACACTGACGGAGATCACCGATCTCGCGCAGAAGACCCTTTCGGACGTCCGCTCGGTCGCGCGCGGGTACCGCGAGGTCTCCCTGGCCAACGAGTTCCGGACCGCGGAATCCCTGCTGAACGCGTCCGACATCGCCGTGCAGGTGCATCTGGACCACGACGCACTGCCCGTCCAGACCAGGTCCGCACTGGCCAAGGCGCTGCGCGCGGGCGTGACCGACGTGCTGCGCCGCACCGGCGTCGCGCACTGCGAGATCTCGGTGTCCCAGCGGCAGAACCGGCTCTCGCTCGTCGTCACCGACGACGGGAACCACGACGAAGACGCCATCGACCAGGACGAGCTCGCCGCCCTCCGCGAGGAAGTCGCCGCGCTCGGCGGCACGATGTCGGCAGGGCTCGACGAAGGCGGACGCCACCGCCTGGGTGTCGAGCTGCCCCTGCCGGCGGACGGCATCCCGGACACGACCACGAGCGGGACCGGCGAAGGCCGCCCTCCCGCCGACGCGCGGCTCGTCCGGAACCTGCTCATCGCGACCTTCACCACCTTCACCATCGGGGTGGAGCTGCGGCTGCTGTACCTGACCCGCGAGTGGTGGCAGATCGCGCTCACCGCCGGTTACCTGCTGGCGCTGCTCGCCCTGCAGCTGTCCTACTTCAGCCGCCCGGCCACCCGCCTGCGGTCGCCGCAGACGTACGCCCTGCTGTTCGTCCAGGCGTGTCTGATCTACCTGCCCCTCATCCCGCTCCAGCAACACTGGGTGAGCATTCCCGGCATGCTCGCCGGCAACGCGCTGCTCGTGCTTCGCCCGATCGGCGGCTGGAGCGTCTTCGCGCTCACGGTCGGCAGTGTCGTCTGGATCAACATCGCGCAGGGCGTGGAGGTGACCTACGTCGTCTACGCCGCGACCTCGGCGGTGCTGTCCAGCATGATCGTGTTCGGGCTGATCTGGCTGCTGCGGCTGGCCACCGAGCTGGACAACACCCGCAGGCGTCTCGCGCAGGTCGCCATCGCCGAAGAGCGGCTGCGGTTCGCCAGGGACCTGCACGACCTGCTCGGGATGACGCTGTCCGCCATCACGCTGAAGAGCCAGCTCGCCTGCCGGGTCCTGCAACTGGACCGGGACAAGGCGAGCGACGAGGTCGACGAGATCCTCGGCCTCACCCGGCAGGCGCTTTCGGACGTCCGTTCGGTCGCCAGCGGCTATCGGGAGCTGTCGCTGGAAAGCGAGTCGCGCACCGCACAGTCCATTCTGGTCGCCGCGGATGTCCGGGTACGGCTGGAGATGGAGCATCAGGACCTTCCCGCGCCCGTCCGCACCGTGCTCGCCGTCGTGCTGCGCGAAGGCGTCACGAACGTGCTCCGGCACAGCGAGGTCGAACACTGCGAGATCGCGGTGCGGCGCGTGGAGAACAGGGTGAGCCTGGAGATCGTCAACGACGGTGTCCGGTCTGGCAACGGCGCGGTCACGCTCAAGGCCGACGGCCGCACGGAGGCGGCGAGCAGCGGGATCGAGAACATGTCCGAGCGGGTGACCGCCCTCGGCGGCAGGCTGACCGCGGGAATCGAGCCGGACGGCCGGTTCCGGCTGCACGCCGTCGTCCCGGCGTGAGACCCGGCTACAGCCAGCCCGCCTCCTTCGCGATCCTGATCGCGTCGACCCGGTTCCGCGCGTTGAGCTTCGCCACCACGGTCGTGAGGTAGTTCCGCACGGTTCCGGCCGAGAGGTACAGCTGTGCGGCAACCTCGACCGTTTCGTAGCCCTCGGCGGCCAGCCGCAGCACGTCGATCTCACGGCCGGTCAGCGGACAGTCCACTGTGTCCCACGCGGCCAGCGCGAGATCGCCGTCCACCATCCGCCGTCCGGCGACGACGCCGCGGATGGCGTTGGCGAGCTTGTCCGGCGGGGCGTCCTTGAGCAGGAAGCCGCTGACCTTCGCGGCCAGCGCGCGGCGCAGGGTGCCGGGCCTGCCAAGGCTGGTGAGGATCAGGGTCCGGCACGCGGGCAGATGCTCGTGCAGCTCCCCCGCCGCGGTCAGTCCGTCCTTTCCCGGCAGGTCGATGTCGATCACCGCCACCTGGACGCCGGTGGACCGCGCGACGGGCAGGATCTCGTTTCCCGAGGCGACTTCCGCGACGACGTCGATGTCTGGCTCGAGCCGGAGTAATGCGACCAGCGCCCCTCGGACAATGTGCATGTCCTCGGCAACCATTACCTTGATCACCAGGCCCCCATTCGCCACGCCCCCGGAGTGTCAGTTAAACACTTCGCTGGTGACTATCGTTGAGCCATTCGGGTAGCGCGGTCACACGGAGCCGGAAGAACGGGCGGACCACCGGTTCGAAAGGGCTGTGAGGATATCCGCTCGCATTCGGCCGATCACCAAACGTGACTCGTGCACTGTTCGAGAACCAGCCCCCGGCAGCGCACAATTCCGCCTTCGAAAAAAAATGGAAAACCGGTCGCCGGGTGCGCCTGCCGCGCCACCGACGACCGGTCTGCCACGGTGCCGGCCGGGCACCGACCTCCCTGGTGGTCGCCGCCGGAGGTCAGGCCGCCTCGAGAACCGGCGATGTACAAAGCGACGTGGGTGAGAGGGCGAGATTGCCATTCGCCCACTGGTCGAAGTGGGCGATCTCGAGCTCGGTCGAGCGATCGCAATTCTTCACATCGACACCGAGGTCGGCGAGGACGGAAACAACATCGCCAGAAATTGCCTTGATCATTCTTTGCTCCCAGTGGTGAATCAGCACGTTTCACGTATTTCAAATAGTCCCCTCGCGGTCACTCGAATTCCAGTGCCCACATCACCGTGCGTCCGTGCTTTGCTCATGCTCCGGGCAGCGCACGCAGCACTAGACCGATAGAGCTACCAGAACGAGGATTTAGCGGGAATTCACCTCGTGATCGTCACCCGAAGTAGCCGCTCGACTCGGATACACCGAACTTCCCTCGACAACGAGTCCGACCGGCCGACACGGGACCCACCTGCTGCGATCACCGAACGTGACCACGGCTCAAGACGCACGGAAATGGGTATGCGAAACGCATGTCCCCGCCGTGGACAACACATATCCACTCATTGCACGGAGCACTTAAGAAGTAGACGCGAACCCTTCTAGAGTCGTAGCAGAAACAATTCTCAGCCGATCGGCCTTTTCGCTGGGCGGCACGATCGGCGGAACCGGCGACGAGGAGGAGGGCGGCCAGCATGGACGAGATCGTCCGGCGCGCCGTGGCACGCGCCATCGTGACCATGCAGGACAACCTGGGCGAACGGCTCACCATCGACGACATGGCCCGGTCGGCCATGTTCAGCAAGTTCCACTTCTCGAGAGTGTTCAACCAGGTCACCGGGCTTTCCCCGGGCCGGTTCCTCTCGGCGCTGAGACTGGCCGAAGCGAAGCGCCTCCTGGTGTCCACCTCGACGTCGGTGACGGACATCAGCCATCAGGTCGGGTACAACAGCGTCGGCACGTTCAGCGCGCGGTTCAGCAGCAGCGTGGGCGTTCCGCCGTCGTCCTACCGGCAGCTGCGGGGGCGGACCCCGCGCGTGCCCGAACAGCGGGAGTGCGCCCGTTCCGGGGCGGGCGTGCGCGGCCAGCTCCGGTGCCCGCCCGCCACCGACGTCGGCATGGTGTTCCTCGGCCTGTTCCCCGGCCGCATCACCGAAGGGACACCCGCGCGGCACACGTTCCTGACCGGGGCCGGGCCCTACCACCTGCAGGACGTGCCGGTCGGCCGCTGGTACGTGCTGGCACACGCGTGGGGCGCCTGCCGGCTCGAAGACGGGGGACCACGTCCGTACGTCGGTGTCGCCGGGCCGGTCACCATCCACGAAGGTGTCGCGGCGAGCCTCGCCGACGTCCGGCTCCGGCCCCGCCGCGGGTTCGACCCGCCGGCCCTGCTGGCACTCCCGGACCTGCGCCGCGTGGTCCCGCAGCCGCTCGCGGTCTGAACGGCGGATTCCCGGTGGGCCGGACGGGGGAACCGGCGGGACGGGGACAACGGAAATCGTTCGTGCCCGAACAATCTGACCGCGGCCGGGAATCCCGCCGATGGGGCGGCGAAGACGACACCGCTAGCGGCCCCATTTCCCGGCCTCGAATTCCCCTCGGCGATATACCGCCGGTCGCCGGACAAGATGCGTACGATCGCCGCTTGATCGGGTGCCGCGGCAATCACCGGTATGGCGGCCGAATACCACTGTCGGGTCGGGACAATGGCGTACGATGTGTGCGGGGAACAGGAAACGGACTGGGGTGAGGACCATCGTGATCAGGGTATTGCTCGCCGAGGACATGCACATGGTCCGCGGTGCGCTGGTCGCGCTGCTCAACCTCGAGTCCGACATCGAGGTGGTCGCCGAGGTCGCCTCCGGTGAGGAGATCCTGCCGACCGCGAAGGCCGTGCAGCCCGACGTCGCGGTGATCGACATCGACCTGCCCGGCAAGGACGGGCTCACCGCGGCGATGGAGATCCACGCGAGCCTGCCCGGCTGCCACACCCTGATCCTGACCTCGCTCGGCAGGTCCGGCACCGTGCGCCGGGCACTGGACGCCAAGGTCAACGGCTTCCTGCTCAAGGACGCGCCGTCGGACAAGCTCGCCAACGCGGTGCGGTCGGTGGCGGTGGGCCGCCGGGTCATCGACAGCGAGCTCGCGCTGACCGCCTGGGAGACCGACGAGTGCCCGCTGACCCCGCGCGAGGTCGAGATCCTGCGCCTGACCGCGCGGGGCCGCACGGTCGCCGACATCGCCGCCGAGCTGTTCCTCTCGCCCGGCACCGTCCGGAACTACCTGGCCGCGGTGGTCACCAAGCTCAACGCCCGCAACAGGGTGCACGCGATCCGGATCGCCACCGAAGCCGAGTGGCTCTGAGCGACCGGGCAGCCCTCCCCGCGCACCGGCTCACCCGAGGTGGCGCCGCACCTCGCAGGCGGTCAGCGGCACCCTGGCGAACAACCGGTGCGAACCGTCCGGCCGCACGTCCGCGGTGAGCTCCCCGCCGAGCGCGCCGACCCGGTGCCGCAGGTTCCGCAGCCCGCATCCCGCGCTCGCGCACGGCGTCTCCGGCTCCTCGGGGACGCCGTCGTTGACCAGCTCCAGCCAGGCCGCGGTGCCCGAAGCCCGCAGGGTGAGCCGGCACCGGCTCGCCTTGCTGTGCCGGATCACGTTGGTGACGCCTTCCCGCAGCACGGTGGCCAGCGTGGTGGCCACCGGCGGGGACAACTCGACGGGGCCGCGGTCCACGAACACCTCGACCCCGGCGGCCCGCAGGACACCGATCGCGGCCAGGCATTCGTCGTCGAGGGAGAGGTCGCGGTATCCCGCCGCGACCGAGCGGACGTCGGCCAGCGCCTTGCGGGACATGTCCAGGAGTTCCACCAGCTCCTCCATCGCCCGCTGCGGCTGGTCGACGATGAGCCGGTGGGTCAGCTCGCCCTTGAGCGTGATCGCCGAAAGGCTGAGGCCGAGCAGGTCGTGCGCGTCCCGTGAGAACCGCATGCGCTCCTCGGCGACCGCGCGCCGGGTCAGCTCCGAACGGGTCTCGGACCGTTCGGCGGCCAGCCGGGCCGACCAGGTCAGCCCGAACACGATCAGCGCCGTCACGGCGGTGGCCAGCGCCGCGGCCGGTCCCGTCCCCGCCTGCCCCGGGAAGCCGGTCAGCGCCCCCACGCCCCCGGCCACCGCGAGCATCCCCGGTATCGCGAGGATCGGCTTCGCCACCAGCAGCAACCCACCCGCGAAGAAACCCGACAACACACTCCACGCGACGCCGAACTGCAGGATCGGGAGAATGCCCAGCGCGGCCTGCACGACGAGCGCGGGAACGCCGTGGCGCCGGCCGCCCGGCCGTCCCAGGCAGGTCAGCTGCACCGCGACCAGCCCGGCCAGGTAACCGAGCCCCATGACCTTGGCGAACCAGGACGCGGCGAGCGCGAGGACGGGGAGCGCGGCGAGGAGCGCCATCCCGGCGCAGACCACCCCGTGCACCGCGGAGATCATGAGCGGCCTGGGCCCTTCGGACAACCGGTCCAGACCACTCGGGACCGCTCGTGACCCCGCCGCGCCGCCGGATACTCCGTTCGCCGCCGCCGGTCGCGTCCGTCTGCCTGTTGCCCTGATCCTTTTCGCCATTGGTACCACGGTCGCCCTCCGCGTCCCACTTCCCCAGTGGCGACAAAGGTAACAGGAAAAACGATTACCAGCCGAAAGGAACAATCGCGCGCGCACTTCGCCCGCGGCTACCGCCGGCGGCGGAAAACGATCATCCGGTCACCAAGGGAAATCGAGAACGCACTCACCGACACTCACCTCGGCGGGCCATTCCAGTTTCAGCGCCCGGTCCACCCGGTCGCTGGCGTCGACCGGGACGGCGTGCGCGGCCAGCCCCATTCCCTTGGCGGTGAGGTACAGGACCTGTTGCAGCGCCCCGACGTGGACCAGCGTCGTGGTGTACGCGGCGCCGCCGAGCACCCAGGCGATCCGGGACATCCGGGTGGCGATGGTCAGCAGCAGGGACGGCCTGCGGTTGCTGCCGCCCGCGACCATCGCCATGTCCAGCATCGCGCCGAGATCGGCGCCGTCGTCATTGATCAAGGTCAGCGTGTGCCAGAGCGGATCGTAATGGTAGACGCCCTTCGCCAGGCCGGAACAACGATTCACGCTCACGTACAGCTCGAGTTCGTAAAGGCACGCGACACTGAAATACGGCCGTTGGGACGCCTCATGGCTCGGCCCGGAGGGCAGGTGTGCCGGCCCGACCGAACGGACCCTGGCGGCGCGGTAGAGGAATTCACCCACCTGCCTCGCGTCCAGCTCGCGTTCGGTGAACGCCGGGCAGACGTGATCGTCCTCCAGCAGCGCGGTGAGCGCCGGCCCGGGCGCGTCCGCGGCGATTTCGGGGCGGTACAAAGGAAAAGTCGGCCCCGCGGTGACCGGCTTGACCACCGGCGGCGGCGTCCCGTCGCGCGCCGCCCCGAAGTCCGGCGGGCCCGCGCTCGGCCAGGTGCGGCTGCGGATGTGGAACAGCAGATCGTCGGGCGCCCAGAAACCCAGCTCCGGGTCGTCGTCCTCGGCGAACCCGCCCAGCTCGTCACCGGCCAGCACGACCCCGGCGCCCACCAGGAACGCCACGACGTCCGCGACGACCGCCCACGACAGCCCGGTGACCGCGACGACCTGCGCGATCGTGGTGGGCACCGCGAGCGAGGAGGCGATCACGATCGCGGCGTGCCGGACGAGCAGCACCTGGTAACGGGCGCAGGGCGAAACCAGCAGCATCCCGCCTTCGGCGGGCCGCATCGACACGAACCGGGACAGCTTGACCGGCTGCTCGCCGGGCACCGGGCGGACCGCGAAGCTCGGCGCGAGCGTCACCGGGATCGCCGAGAGCAGGGGTGCCCCGCCGTCGGTGAGGCCGAGGGTGCGCACCACCGAACCACCCAGCCGGTCGAGCACCTTGCGCAGCGCGACGGCCCAGTACTCGGTGGCGGGCTCCGCGTAGTGGACGGCCGCCGCCACATTGGTCAGCGAGATGGGCCCGAGCGCCATCCGCCGCAGTGATTCGCGGATCAGCTCGTCGGTCTCGGGGAACTCGAATTCACCCCAGCGGGTGACCACGACGACCGAGCCGTCCTCGCCGAGTTCGACCAAGGCGTCCTCGGTGAGCGACCACAGCTGGATCGTCTCGCCCGGCCCGCCCCTGCCTTGCGATGTCACCCTGAAACTCCTGTACTCCGTGTCGCCGGTCTTCCCGGAGCCGTCCTCCCTAGAGGAACAGCGGGAACGGATTCAGCCGCTCGTACGGCGTCGGCTCGGTCAGCCTGCCCAGCCGTACCGGGGCGTCGAACAGCCTGCCGGGCGCGAAGCGCGCCCAGAACGGCCGCAGCCCCGGCACGATCACCTTGACGACCGGCAGCTCGACGTCGGGGCGGGTCTGGTCGAGGACGAGCATCTCCATGCCGCGGGCCGCCAGCAGGCGGCCGAGCGCGACCACGTCGTCACGCACGTCCTTCCGGTGCACGAACTCGAAGTCGGCCTGCGTCCTGGCCGGTACGCCCGCGGCTGGCCGCAGGTACGGCTGATTGGCCACGGTCGCGTAGCGCATCCAGCGGTCCGCGTCGACGTCGCCGAACGCCGCGCCCTCGGCGCCGAGGGCGGGGAGCAGCTGGTTCAGCTCGGTCACCGCGCGACGCAGCGCGATCCGCGGGTCGAGGTGCGCACCGAGGCCCATCATGATCTGCTCCTGCGGCCCGTCGGTCCGCCGGGACAGCGCGACCATCACCGGCACGCCCAGATCCGAGGTCACGTCCAGCGCCCACAGCTCGCGGCCGAGGTCGGTGTAGTGCCCGGCCATCTCCGCGATCAGCGGATCGCCGAACGCGCCGAGGTCGACGCCCGGCACCGGCGTGCGGTTGTACCACCACAACGCCACCGCGTCGCGTTCGATCAGTTCCAGTGTCCCTTGCAGGATCGCGTCCTCGAGACTGCTTCCGGCCGCGCAGCCGTTCGAATCCGCGCGTACGCCGCGGATCCCGCACTCCAGCGGCGCGCCGTAGTAGAGGTAACCGGTCGGGAGCAGCCTGCGGCGCCCGGCCAGCGACCACACCGGTGTCCAGTCGATCTCTTCGTCCTCGTCGAACCGCTCGCAGACGTTCTGGAACGGCGCGTGCTCGGCGTTCCACCGCGCGCGGTCCCGGTACTGCCGCTCGTCGAAGAGCATGCAGCTGTTCGGATGCACCGCTTCGCCGCCGAGCGAGCGCAGCGACCCGCGCACCCGCAGCTCGTCGCCCTGGTAGTTGCCGGAAAACCGTTCCACCGCCTCGCAGAGCGCGCCGACCTCGGCGTCCATCGGGGTCGCGCCCTTGCCGCCGTTCTCCCCGCGGAGTCCCGCCTGCAGCCCGGCCAGCCCGGTGACCGCGCGGGCGGTGTTCAGCCCGGAGCGGTAGGCGTTGATGAACGGCGGCGCGTTCCGGTCGCGCCGGATCTCCTTGATGATCCCGGTGACCGGGCTGACCAGGTGGCGATAGCGGTCGAGCACCTGCACCGGGGTGAGCGTGCGGTGCCCACCGCCCGAGGAGGTCACCTTGACCGCGGGGCGCAGCCGTACCGGATGCGCCGTCCGCGCGGCCACCAGTCCCGGGTCCCCGCATTCCGGGCACTGCGGCCTGCGGCGCAGCTCGTGCAGCCTGCCGTGCAGATCGAGCGTGTCGAGCACCCAGACGCACCGCTGTCCCGGATTTCGGTACCCGGCAAGCCATTTGCTCGTCTCGAGCGCGATGAGATGCGCCGCGGCGGCGGTCAGCGGCGGCACCGTGGACACCGGGCGCCGCGCCGGGCCCACGTGGCCGAGGACCGCCTGGACGCAGGCCTCGGCGTGCCGGTGGCCCCACAGCCTGCTCTCCAGGCAGTGCCAGCAGCCCGATTCGCCGGGCTGCAGGAACGGGCCGATCCACACCTGCGCGCCGACCGGGCGCGCGAGCAGCCACGGCTGCCCGGTCCGGCGGTGCTCGGCGTCGATGTCGGCCAGCCGCGGGTCGAGGTAGTCCTCGCACAGCACGACGGAAAGGCCGGTGGCCAGACCGCGGTCGCCGCGGTCCGGTTCGAGCGCGGCATCGGCCAGCGCCCGCTCGACCTGTGCCGTGTCGACCTCGTCGCCGACGGCGATCAGCCGGACGCCGGCGGGTTTTCCCCGCGCGACGGCGGCGGCGTCGATGCCCGCCGCGTCCCAGTACGCCAGTGTGCGCTCGTCGGCGGCCTGGTCCTCCGGTGTCCGCAGGCTGATCAGCCCGGCCTCCACGAGCCGCGCCAGCAGCCCGGTCACCTGCTCGGGCACCATCCCGTCGGGCCGGGCGCGGAGCAGGTCGTCCAGGCCGCGGGTCCCGTCCAGCAGGGCGGCCAGCGACGCGATGTGCGCGCCGCGCATGGCGATCACGCCCTGTTCGGAGAACAGGTAGGCACCGTTCCCCTCGCTGATCTCCGCCCGCAGATGCCGTTTGAATGCCAGCGTCGGACTGACCGCCCCGGTGGTCATCGCGCACCGGGCCGGGATCGCTCTGGTACCGACACTGACTCACGCATGAGCACTCCCTGCCGTGGTGGGACGTACCGGGTTGCAGCAGATCCTCCTGTCGACGGCGGGTGGACGGCCAGTGCCTGCCACACCGGCCTGATATGCGAAACGCATGTGCCACCGGGGAGGAACCCACGCCCGACGGGTGCCGAGGGCACTGGTTTCGAGGCGGCGTCTCGGTCACAGTCGACGAAGAGGACGTGCGCCCGCCGCGCCTTCGGCACCGGGCGCACTGTGGGCACCACCGAGCAAGTAAGGACCGACGTATGACCACGCGCACTTACGGACAGTTCTGCGGCCTCGCCCGCGCGCTCGATCTCGTCGGGGAGCGCTGGTCGCTGCTCGTGATCCGCGACCTCGTACTCGGCCCGAAGCGGTTCACCGATCTCCAGCGGACCCTGCCGAAGATCCCGATGAGCCTCCTTTCGGCGCGGCTCAACGAACTCGAGCAGTCCGGCGTCATCCGCCGCCGGGTCCTGCCGCAGCTGGACGCCGGCGTGGTGTACGAGCTCACCGAATACGGCAGCGAACTCGACCAGATCGTGCTCGACCTCGGCCTGTGGGGAGCCCGCTCCCTCGGTCATCCCGCGCCCGGCGAAATCCTCACCCTCGATTCCGCCATTCTTTCGCTCTACACCACCTTCCGCCCCGACAACGCCGTCGGTGTCCACATCGCCTACGAGATCCGGCACCAGAACGGCGTGGTCGTCCACGCGCTGATCGACAACGGCACCCTCAAGGCGGGCGAAGGCTCGCATCCGGGGGCCGACCTCGTCGTCGCGCCGACCGGCCCCGGTTTCGTCGACGTCCTGGCCGGACGGCTGACCGCCGCGGACGCCGTCCGGACCGGGAAGGTGCGGATCGAGGGCGAGATCGGGCATCTCGAACTGTTCACGAAGCTGTTCCACATCCCGGCGCCGCCCACGCCTGCCGAAGGCATCGGCTGACCTTCACGGCGCGGATTGTCCCCGGAAAACCCGCGGACAATCCGCCGAACGGCGCAACCGGCCGTCCATTATCGGCAATCCGGAGTAACCGTCCAAGCAGGACGAACGACTATCGTCGAAACGATCGTGTTCGTGACCGGCTTAAGGGGCCTGCCATGTCGACGTCCGGAATCACGCGGCCGACCGGTTTTCTGGGAAGCCTGAACAGCAGATACCACCATCTGGCCCTCGCGGCGTTCATGGTCGTCGTGCTCGCACACTGGGCCGAGCACCTCGCGCAGGCGTTCCAGATCTACGCGCTGGGGTGGAAAACCCCCGACGCGCGCGGCGTTCTCGGTATTCCCTTTCCGTGGCTGATCAGTTCGGAATGGCTGCACTACGGTTACGCGATCGTCATGCTGATCGCTTTGTTCCTGCTGCGAAAGGGTTTCGCGGGGCGTTCGCGGCAATGGTGGAACCTGGCGCTGGGAATCCAGTTCTGGCACCACATCGAACATCTGCTCCTGCTGCTGCAGGCGCAGACGGGCTGGCGTTTTGCAGGGCAGAAGGTGCCGTCCAGCATCATTCAGCTGTTCATCCCCCGGGTGGAACTGCATTTGTTCTACAACACGATCGTCACCATCCCGATGATCGTCGCGGTGATCCTGCACCGGCGGGCGCCGGCCGCCGAACGCGCGCGGACCGGCTGCTCCTGCGGGGCGCCCCGGCCCACGGCTCCCGCGCTGTCCGGGTCGTGAGGACGCGGACCGCGCGGCGCGGTCTCACGCTGCTGCTGTTCCTGGCGGGCTGGCTCGGGCTGGGCGTGCTCGCCGCCGCACCCGCGTCGGCACACGTCGAGATCATCTCCGCGACACCCCGCGACGGCACCCGGCTCGGCACGTCCCCGGCCCAGGTGTCGGTGGTGCTCTCGGAGAACGTCGGCATCCAGCCCGGCGCGATCCACGTCGTGGACCAGCGGGGCAACCGGGTCGACGACGGGCCGGTGTTCCAGCCCGGCACCGTCGCCGAGGAACTCGCCGTCCGGCTGAAGCCGAACCTGCCCGAGGCGAGCTACCTGGTCGAGTACGCGTTCGTCTCGGCGGACTCGCATCCCGTACGGGGTACGTTCGCCTTCGTCGTCGGAGCGGGGCCGCTCGTCACCTCCGCCGGGGCGGTGTCGGCGGCGACCGGCACCGACGCGCTGGTGGACGTGTTGTTCACCGTGTTCCGGTGGGTTTCGTTCGCCGGGGTCGCGCTGCTCGGCGGGCTGGTGTTCGTGCTGACCTGCCGTCCGGCGGGGCGGACCGACCCGCGGGTACGCCAGGTGCTGCGCTACGGCTGGGTGCTCACGGCGGTCACCGCGGTGGCCGGGTTCCTCCTGCAGGGCCCGTACGTGGCCGGCCGCGGGGTGTCGGCTGTGTTCGACCCGGAGATGCTCGCCTCGACGCTGCGGGTCGCGTACGGGAAGCTCCTCCTGCTGCGGCTGGCCGCCGTCGGGGCGCTGGCCTGGCTCGTCCCCCGGCTGCTGGTGCCGCGCGGCACGCTGCCCGAACGGCTGCGGTCGCGGTACGAGAACCTCGCGATGGTGGCCGGGTTCGTGGTGCTGCTGACCTTTTCCGCCTCGGGGCACGCGGTGACGGATCCGATCATGTTCTTCTCGGTCACCGCCGACCTGGCGCATTTCGGCGCGATCGCGGTGTGGGCGGGCGGGCTCGTCCAGCTGGCGCTGTGCCTGCGCCGCCCTTCCGACGGCGAGGACCCCGGCGCCGTGGTGGCCCGGTTCTCCCGCACCGCCGCGACGTCGGTCGTGGTGGTCGTGCTCAGCGGGGCGTACCTGGGCGTCCGGACGGTGCCGTCGCTTGCCGCGCTGTGGTCGACGACCTACGGGGTGATCCTGCTGCTCAAGCTCGCCGGGTTCGCCGGGCTGCTCGCGCTCGCCAACGTCGCGCGGCGGGCGATCCTGCACGAGGTGGCCGGGCAAGGTGGCGGAACCGCGGTACGGACGGTCCAGTTGCGGCGCCTGCGTCTCGCGGTCGGCGCGGAGGTGGTGCTGGCGACGGCGGTGCTGGGGCTGGCGGCGATGCTCTCGTCGATGTCCCCCACCGGCTGAGTCACGCGACCCGGCGGCGGCTCATTCGATGCGGGCCGTGGGCGGGCGGAACGGGCCCCATGCGAACGCGGGCAGCCAGGGCCCGGGGTCCGCGGACCAGGTCAGCGCACTGATCTGGTCCAGCGACCGCCGACCGGCGAGGCTGCGGTAGAGCACGTCGGGCCGCGCGGTGAGGATGGCACCGGCGGGTCCCGCCCCGGCGAGCCAGGCGCTGCCGCCCGGGGTGACGATGCGCAGTGCGGGCAGCCCGCGTTCCACGATCGACCCGGAGAACCCGCGGACGAGGACTTCGAAACTGGCCACCCACGCCACGTGCTCGGCGGGGAAGCCGAGGCCGAGGGCGTAGCGCAGGTCCAGCTCGTGGGTGAAGGCGTCGGTCACCAGGACGTCGCCGCGCTGCCCGCCCGCCGACTCGAGCCGCAGTTCGATCTCGGCACCGAGGACGTCCCACCGGTCGAGGAGCTCGCCGAGCCGGAGCTTCCCGTGCACGGGCGGCACGGCGGCCCCGAAGCGCGCCAGCGCGCGTTCGGCGATTTCGACCAGGTGCGCGAGCAGGTCACCGACTGTCCACTCCGGACAGGCGGGCACGTACCGCGTGGTGGCGCCGGGATATTCCTCGAGCAGTTTCCGGATGTTGCGCCGCACTTCGGAATAGCCGACGTAGTCCTCCGCCACCGCGGCGTTCTGCTCGCTGATCGTCACACCCGGCCTCCTCGCGAGTTCGGTGACGCTCAGTATGTGCGGGGTGCCGGGCCCGCGGTTCTCACGCCGTGCGCACCAGGGCACCGGGGTGCCCGCACGGCGAAATCGGAGAAGGTGCAAGGTGACCCAGGACGGTGATCGACGCGAAGGACGGAGGCGATCGTCAGTGCACGCCCTGTGGTCCACGGGTGATCAGTGGGCCCTGCTGCCGCCGGTGCTGCTCGCCCTGGTGCTCAGCACCGCGATCGGCATGGAGCGCGAGGCCGGGGCCAAGAGCGCGGGCCTGCGGACACATACCCTGGTCGGGGTCGGTTCCGCGGTGTTCATGCTGGTCTCGAAGTACGGTTTCGCCGATCTGCTGAGCACCGAGCACGTCGCGCTCGACCCGTCCCGGATCGCGGCGCAGATCGTGTCCGGGATCGGCTTCGTCGGCGGCGGGCTGATCTTCGTGCGGCGGGACGCGGTCCGCGGGCTGACCACCGCGGCCACCGTGTGGGTGGCGGCGGCGGTCGGGATGGCCTCGGGCGCCGGCCTGCCGGTGCTCGCCGTGGCCACCACGATCGGGCTATTCGTGATCACGCGGGGTTTCCCGCCGCTGGCGAAGTTCGTCGCGCGGCACCGCAAGGAGCCGCCGATCGTGCGGCTGAGCTACAACGACGGGCACGGCGTGCTCCGCGCCGTGCTGGAGACGTGCACCGGCCGCGGCTGGATCGTGGTGCGAGTCGCGGTCGACCGGGAAACGGTTTCCGAGGAAGGACAACGGGTCGCGATGGTCACGCTGTTGCTGGACGGCCGCGGTGATCTTCCCGACCTCACCGCCGAACTCGCGGAGCTGCCCGGGGTGCGCAGCACCGCCACGGGCGCGGAGGATCCGGTCGAGGAATAACCGGCACGGGCGCGATCGCCCCGGATACGGCACACTGGTGGCAGCCGAAACCCCGGTACCGCAACGAAAACACGCGGCCGAGGAGAAACCATCCAAATGGGAGGTGAGCATGATCCCCGGTGGTGGCGAGGAGAAGGCCCGCTCAGCGACCGGCTTCGACCTGGCATGGCGCGGTTTCCATCGTGGCCAGGTCCGGGAATTCGTCGAGCTGGCCGAAACCGAGCTACGCCGGAGGACGGCCGAACGCGACGACGCGCGGCGCCAGGCGGCCCGGCTCGCCGAGGAGAACCGCGAGCTGCGCGCGCGGATCGACCGGATCAGCCGTACCCCGATCGCGCCGGACGCGTTACAGGAGCGTTCGCGGCGAATGATCGAGCTCACCCGCGAAGAGGCCGCCGAAATCACCACGCGGGCGCGGGAAAAGGCCGAGCAGACCCGGCGGGACGCCGAACTGGAAGCGGTCGAGCTCACCCGGCGGGAGCGGAAACTGGTCGCCGACGCCGAGGAGGCCTCGCGCCAGGCCGAGCAACGCCGCCGCGAGCTGGACGAGGAGGCCGCCGCGCGGCGGGCGCGTCTCGAAGAGGATTTCGCGCAGGCGATGGCGCTGCGGCGCGCCGACGCGATGCGGCAGCTGGCCGAACGCGACGCGGCCGCGAAAGCCGAGGCCGAACGGCGGGTGCGCGAGGCAGGGGCCCGCGCCCAGAAGATCGTCACCGAAGCCGAGGGCAAGGTGGCCGCACTGGAAGACGTCCGCGCCAGGCTCGCCGCGAGCCTCGCCGGGTGCCGTGACCTGCTGGCGAAGGCCAATTCCGCCCTCGATCCCGAACCCGGCGCGGAGAAACCCGCCGTTCCGGTCCAGCGGATCAAACCGGTCGCCGCGCTCACCGACGTCGCGGGCGGCGGCTGACCCCCGGCTTGTCCCCGGGCCGCTGTCCCCGGATCATCGGTGGATCTCGGCGAGAGCGGGGGCTTCGTGCGACCGAATTCGGTAATGGCCAGTGCGGCGCTGGCGGGTGTGCTGTGCGCGAGCACGCTCACCGCCTGTGGAAGCGGCCAGGGGCTCACGATCACCCTGTACGTCAACCCGCAGAACAACCTCCAGCACGTGGTGGACAGCTGCTCGGCGGCATCGGGCGGGCGGTACCGGATCGAGTACCACAAGCTGCCCCGAAGCGCGGACGGCCAGCGTGAACAGCTGGTGCGCAGGCTCGCGGCAGGCGACACCTCGCTGGACGTGCTGGGCCTCGATGTCACGTGGGTACCGGAATTCGCCGAAGCGGGGTGGGCCGAGCCGTGGACCGGCGCCGCCGAGGCCGAGGCGACCCGCGACGTCCTGCCCGGCCCGTTGTCGACCGCGCGCTGGAACGGCAGGCTCTACGCGGCCACGAAACACACCAACGTCCAGTTGCTCTGGTACGACGACCGGATCACCACCACGCCGCCGAAGACGTTCGACGAGATGATCACGCGGGCCGAGCGGCTGAAGGCCGAGGGAAAACCGTCGTCGATCCTGTTCACCGGCGCCCAGTACGAGGGCCTCGTCGTCTTCTACAACACGCTCGTGGCCTCCCTGCGCGGCCACATCCTGTCCGACGACGGCCGGTCCGTGGTGCTGGACGACGGCGCGGTCCGGGCGATGGAGCTGCTGAAAAAGCTGACGACGTCCGGGATCACCGACGCGTCGCTGGCGAGTCAGAAGGAGGACGAGGTCCGGCAGGCGTTCCAGCGTGGACAGGGCGCGTTCGAGCTGAACTGGCCGTACGTCCTCGCCTCCTACGCCAAGGAGAAGCCACACGACGTCGGGCATCTGCGCTGGGCGCGATACCCCGAGGTGCTGCCGGGGACGCCGAGCCGGGTCACGATCGGCGGATTCAACTTCGCCGTCAGCAGCTACTCGAAGCACAAGCCCGAGGCGTTCGAGGCCGCGTTGTGCCTGCGCAATCCCCAGAACCAGAAATACCAGGCGATCGAGGACGGTCTCGCCCCCACCACCCGATCGGTGTACGACGACAACACACCGCTCGATCCGGCACAGCCGCGTTCGACGATCGCCGCGCGGTTCCCGATGAAGGCCGACATCCTGGCCGAACTGTCCGACGCCGCCGTCCGCCCGCTGACGCCGGCGTACCAGAGCCTGTCGACGGTGATCTCGAAGGTGCTTTCGCCGCCGTCGGCCATCGACCCACCCGCCACGGCCGCCGAGCTGCGCGAACGGCTCACCAACGCGCTGAACTCGAAGGAGATCATCCCGTGACCCCGGTCAGCTATCGTGGGCCACATACTCCGGGTGGGTATACTGGGAGCATCGGACGACAACGAAGGGGTCAGGTGGCATGGCGGGGTACAGCAGCGAACGGGAGGCCTACCTCAAGCGCCTGCGCCGGATCGAGGGCCAGATCCGCGGCCTGCAGCGGATGGTCGAGCAGGACAAGTACTGCATCGACATCCTGACGCAGGTGTCCGCGGCGACGAAGGCCCTGCAGTCGTTCTCCCTCGAACTGCTCGACGAGCACCTCGCCACGTGTGTGGTGCAGGCCGCCGCGGCCGGGGGCGAGGAGGCCGACCTCAAGGTCCGCGAGGCCTCCGACGCCATCGCCCGGCTGGTGCGTTCCTGAGTCACCCCGCGATCGATCACCCCTCTCCGGACGGGGCCGGGCTCAGGTCCGCGGACAGCCAGTGCTCCGGACGCATGAAGACGGCCACGTGCTCACCGAGCTGCGTCAGCTCGTATTCCACGTAGCCCTCGACCTGGTCCGGCGGCAGGTAGCGGGCGGCCATCTCGGTGGTCCGCTCCCGGCCACCCGGCTCGATCCTGGTGACCGGCCCCTCCACCGAGACGTAGCGCACCGTCGGTTCGGTCCGCTGAACCATCAGGCTGAACCGGCCCGCGGCCTTGATCGCCTTGCCCTTCCGCGAGTCCGGCCCGGTGTTGATCCACAGTTCGCCGCCCGGCGTGTACTGGTACCAGATCGGGACCGTCAGCGGGGCGCGATCGGGTGCCCACGCCACCGCCAGCGCTCCGATGTGCGGCTCGGCCAGGAACTGCTCTCGTTCTTGCACGGATAACGCCATGCCCCCGACGGTAGCGGCGACCACCGACAATTCCGGGACGGTCAGTTCGCGACCGCGCGGAAGCCACGCAGCCGCAGGCTGTTCGTCACCACGAACACCGAGGAGAACGCCATCGCCGCGCCCGCGAGCATGGGGTTGAGCAGGCCCAGCGCGGCCAGCGGCAGCGCCGCGACGTTGTAGGCGAAGGCCCAGAACAGGTTCCCCTTGATCGTGGCGAGCGTGCGCCGGGACAGCCGGATCGCGTCCACCGCGGACCGCAGGTCACCACGCACGAGCGTCAGGTCCCCCGCCTCGATCGCCGCGTCGGTTCCGGTGCCCATGGCCAGCCCGAGGTCGGCCTGGGCGAGCGCGGCCGCGTCGTTGACGCCGTCGCCGACCATGGCGACCACCCGGCCCTCGCGCTGCAGCCGCCGGACGACCTCGACCTTGTCCTCCGGCATGACTTCGGCACTGACCTCGTCGATACCCGCCTCGGCCGCGATCGCCTTCGCCGCGCCCTCGTTGTCGCCGGTCAGCAGCACCGGCCGCAGGCCGAGCGCGCGCAGTTCGGCGACCGCCTGCGCCGAGGTCGGCTTGATCGTGTCGGCCACGACGAGCACCGCCCTGGCCTTGCCGTCCCAGGCCACGAACACCGCGGTCGCGCCGCGCTGCTCGGCCGCGATCCTGGCCTCGTCGAGTTCGTCGCCGATCTCGACGCTCCACTGACGCAACAGCGTCGCGCGCCCGGCGATCAGGGCCTTGCCCTCGACGATCCCGGTGACGCCGAGCCCCTCGGTGTTCCGGAACTCCTCGACCGCGGGCAGCGCGCCCACGCGTTCCGCGGCGCCGTCGGCGATGGCCTTCGCGATCGGGTGCTCCGAGGAGTGCTCGACCGCGCCCGCGAGCCGCAGGACCTCGTCCTCGCTCGCGCCGCCGGTCACATGGACGTCGAGCAGGCTCATCCGGCCGGTGGTGACGGTGCCGGTCTTGTCGAGCACGATCGTGTCGACGCGCCGGGTCGATTCGAGCGCCTCCGGGCCTTTGATGAGGATGCCGAGCTGAGCGCCGCGACCCGTCCCGACCAGCAGCGCGGTCGGCGTGGCGAGCCCCAGCGCGCACGGGCAGGCGATGATGAGCACCGCGACCGCGGCCGTGAACGCCGCGTCGGCCTCGGCACCGGTGGCGAGCCAGGCGACGAGCGTGCCGAGGGCGAGCAGGATCACCACGGGGACGAACACCGCGGACACGCGGTCGGCCAGCCGCTGCACCGCGGCCTTGCCGTTCTGCGCCTGCTCGACCAGCCGCGCCATCTGCGCGAGCCGGGTGTCGTCGCCGACCCGGCTCGCGCGGACCACCAGTCTGCCGCCCGCGTTGACGGTGCCGCCGACGACGGCGTCGCCCGGACCGACCTCGACCGGCACGGATTCCCCGGTGAGCATGCTCGCGTCGACGGCGGAGCCGCCCTCGGTGACCACCCCATCGGTGGCGATCTTCTCGCCGGGCCGCACGACGAACAGATCGCCGACGCCGAGGTCGCCGATCGGTACCCGCAGTTCACGACCGTCCCGCAGGAGAGCGACGTCCTTCGCGCCGAGTTCGAGCAGGGCGCGCAGCGCGGCGCCGGAGCGGCGCTTGGACCGGGCTTCGAAGTAGCGCCCGGCGAGGATGAACGTCGTGACCCCGGAAGCGACCTCAAGGTAGATGTCGGCACCGCCGGACCCGGGTTCGGCGAAGAGTTCGAAGCCGTGGGTCATGCCCGGCATCCCGGCCATACCGAAGAAGAGGGCGTACAGGGACCAGAGCGTGGCGGCGGCGACACCGAGCGAGATCAGGGTGTCCATCGTGGCGGCGCCGTGGCGCAGATTCGTCCACGCGGCGCGGTGGAACGGCCACGCACCCCAGGTGACGACCGGTGCGGCCAGGGTCAGCGAAAGCCACTGCCAGTTGGTGAACTGCAGCGCGGGGATCATGGCCAGCAGGATCACCGGGGCGGAGAGCACCGCGGACCAGATGAGCCTGTCACGCAGCGGACGCGTCTCGTCTTCAAGCGCGGCGGCCTCAGCCTCGGGCTTCTCGGGCCGGGGCACCTTCGCCGTGTACCCGGTGGCCTCGACGACGCTGATCAAATCCTCGACGGACACCGACTCGGGGTATTCGACGTGGGCCTTCTCGGTCGCGTAGTTGACCGAAGCGGACACGCCGTCGACCTTGTTGAGCTTGCGCTCGACCCTCGCCGCGCACGAGGCGCAGGTCATCCCGCCGATCGTCAGCTCGACCCGGTGCGGCGCGGCCGTCGCGGTCATGAGACCAGCCGGTAGCCGGCCTCGGTCACCGCCGCCTCGACCTCGTCCCTGGTCAGCGGCGCCTCGCTGGTGACCTTCACGTACCCGGTGGCGACGTCCACGTCGACCGAAGCGACGCCGGCGAGCTCGCCGACCTCTTCGCGCACGGAGCCGGCACAGTGCGCGCAGGTCATACCCTCGACGATGTAGGTGGCTTCGGTCATCGGGCTCGGCTCCTCGGCGCTCGGTGCTGGTTCCGCGGTGGTGATCACCGCCTACCGCCTTTATACCCCTTGGGGGTACGGGTTTGCCACCCCGCCCCCGCGCGGGACCCGGTGCCGGACAAGGCAGACTTCCCCGCATGCGGAGGATCTACGCGATCGGGATCGGCGCCGGCGACCCGGAACACCTCACGGTCCAGGCGATCGACCGGCTGAACCGCGTCGACGTGTTCTTCGTGCTGGAGAAGGGTGACGAGAAGGCCGATCTGGTCCGCCTGCGCCAGGAGATCCTCGACCGGTTCGTGACCCGGCCCGGGTACCGCGTGGTGCGCGCCACCGATCCGCCCCGCGATCGTGAGCCCGAGGACTACCTGGCCGCGGTCGCCGACTGGCATCGGCGGCGAACCGACGTCTACGAGCGGATGATCCGCGACGAACTGGCCGAAGGGCAGCGCGGCGCGTTCCTGGTGTGGGGTGACCCGTCGCTGTACGACAGCACCATCACCCTGATCGAGGCCGTACTGGCGCGCGGGACCGTGACGTTCGAGTACGAGGTCGTGCCCGGTGTGAGCAGCGTGTCCGCGCTGGTGGCCCGGCATCGGACGACGATGAACCAGATCGGGACCGCGGTGCAGCTCACCACGGGCCGCCGCCTGGCTTCGGGCTGGCCCGAGGGTGTCGACGACGTCTTCGTGATGCTCGACGCGCATACGACGTTCGACAAGTTCACCGACGCCGGGCTGGAGATCTTCTGGGGCGCGTACGTCGGCACGCCGGACGAGATCCTGCTCTCCGGCCCGCTCGACGCCGCGCTGTCCGTCCGGATCCGCGAAACCCGCGCCGAGGCCCGCACCCGGCACGGCTGGATCATGGACGTCTACCTGCTCCGCCGACGCCCCGCGTAACCGTCAGCCGATACCGACGGTCTGCCGTTCGGGCTCGATCACGGCCACGACGCGCTCTTGCTCACGGGAGTACGGCGTGCCGATGTACTTCGTGGACAACTGGTCGACGATCTCCCACGCCGGGTCGCCCTCGATCCATTCGACGACCCGCCCCCGAATGACGACGGGACTGAACGGGTTGTCGGCGGGCGCGATGGACAGCGCCACCCGGGGGTCGCGGCGCAGATTACGTGCTTTCCGCGAGCCCGGACCGGTGATGATGACGACGCGGTCGCCGTGGGTACCGACCCAGACGGGAACCGCATGGGGCGAGCCGTCCGGCAGGACGGTGGCGAGGTGCGCGAGCGAGGTGCCCTCGAGTGCGCTGCGCACGTCGGGTTCAAGCATGGGTCTGCTCCTTCAGCGGTGGTTTGGTCGTGTCGAATTTCGGGACGAAGCCGGTGGCTCGGCTCATCGGATCACCTCGTAGTGGAGATGGGTCACGCCGGGTGCCGGGACGGCTTCCAGCAGGCGGAGGCGGACGTGCTCCGGGAGTTCCCGGAAGAAGCTGTGCCCGGCGCCCAGCAGCACGGGTACCTGGTGGAGGACGAGTTCGTCGACGAGTCCCGCCTTGAGCGCCTCGGTGACCAGGCCGCCGCCCATCAGGGCGACGTCCTTGCCGTCGGGAGTCACGGCGCGGGCCGCGGCGATGGCGTCCTCGACGCCGGTGGTGACGAGGGTCTGCGTCTCGCTGATCTCGGGCACGGGCCGGTGGCTGACGACGAAGAACGGCGCCGCCGGGTGCGGGCCACCCCCGCCGAAATGACTGGAATGTTCGTAGGTGGTGCGTCCCGCGATCACCGCTCCCACTCGTGCGGCGAAGGTGTCGAAGACCCGGGCGCTCGGCTCGCTGAGCTTGAACCCGTCGAGCACCCGGCTCGGCGTGTCCCCGTCGAAGTACCAGTCGAAGAGCATGGGCGCGTCACCGAGCCCGCGTCCGAATTCCCTTTCGCCGTCGGGGGTGCGACCGCTGATGAAGCCGTCGACCGAGACGGCGAGTGCGCTGAAGACCTTGCTCATCTTTGTCCTTCGCTGGTGATCAAATGGCTTGCGGGAAGTCGAAGAACCGGCGCGGGTCGTAGGCCCTCTTGATCGCTGCCAGCCGAGGGTAGTTGCCCGCGTGGTACGCCGTGGCCCCATCGCCGAGATCGGGGTCCGGGAAGTTGGGGTAGACCCGCCCGGCCCCTTCGGCATGGGCGGTCGCCCAGGAACGGCCCACCCACGGGTCGGCCGCGTCGGCGATGTGTTCGAGCAGGAAGCGTTCGCCGCGATGGGCGAACGCGGTGGCGTCCTCGGCGAGCCTGTTGTAGGCCCCGCCCATCGCGGTGAAGGTGATCTCCCGCCTGCCCGTGGTCCTCGGCTCGCCGAGCTGGGCGAGGAGCGAGGCGAGAGTGCGGTCGGACATCGCGTGGGAGAAGAACTCGGACCGGATCCGCACAGCTCGTTCGGGCAACTCTCGCGGGTCCAGATCGGCGAAAGTGTCTTTCAGGCAGGAGTAGGGCAGATCGGCGCGCAGGTCCGCCGCCTGATCGGTGAACTCCCGCAGCAGTTCCCGGGTCGCTTCCTCCCCGAGAGTGGACGCTCCGAAAAGGACGGCCCGGACGGGTGCGCCGGGCTCGGACACCAGGGTGAGGTTGACGGTGAGCTCATCCGGGGCGTCGGGTGCCCAGGCCTGCCACGTGGCGACCAGTTCGTCGACGGCGATGCCCGGCCAGCGCGCCTCGATGCGCGTGGTGATCGGCTCGGGGACGGTGTCGAAGCGCAGGCACGTGACCACACCGAACTGGCCCCCGCCCGCGCCGCGCAGCGCCCAGAACAGGTCGGGTTCGCGGTCGTGGTCGCACTCCACGACGCTGCCGTCCGCGAGCACGACCTGCGCGCCGACGAGGCGATCGCAGGTCAGCCCGTACTTCCGCCCGAGAAGCCCGATCCCGCCGCCCAGGGTGAGCCCCGCGATGCCGACGCTCGCGCCGCATCCCGCAGGCACGGTCCGGCCGTGAGTGTGCAGCGCCGCGTACACCGCTCCCAGCCGGGCCCCGGCGCGAATCGTGGCGAGCCCGTCCTCGGCGACGGAGACGCCGTCGAGGCCGGACAGGTCGAGCACGATCCCGTCCGTCGACGATCGGCCCGCGAAACAGTGCCCGCCGCCCCGAGGAGCAACGCGGTCCCCGGTGGCCGCCGCGTAGGTGATGGTGGCGACGACGTCCGAAACCGAACGGCACCGGACCACCAGCCGGGGACGCACCTCCCGGTAGGCGGCGCCGGCCGGACGGCGGATCGCCTCGTAGCCCGGCGAACCGGGACTGAACAACTCGCCGTCGAGCGAGGCGCGGAATTCGGTCAGGTCGGGCACGAGGACGAACTCTATGAGCGACGTGCCAACGATTCTTGAACAAATCGCGCATGGTCAGATTCGGAGCGGCGGTCTGCCACGGGTGATGAGAAAGGGCTTGTAGGAGGCGGCGTGCTCGTGACCGCAGGCGCAGCGGTCGATGTCACCACCGAGGAGCTGGCGTGGGGTGAGGCCGGTCAGGCGGAGGCATTCCCGGCTGAGGTGAGCCTGGTCGGCATACCCGACGTCGACCGCCAGTCCCGCCATGCCGTCCGCACCTCGCCGCCCGGTGGCCACGGCGCCGGCCTGAGCCAGAGCGAGGAAGCCCTGGAAACGCAACGTCCGCTGGAGGACCTTGGGACTCATCCCCACCGTGTGCAGGCAGCGGCGGCGCAACTGGCTGGTGGAGAGCGCCAGGTGGGTGGCCAGACTGTCGATGTCGACGGGGTGCCAGGGCATCAGCGCCCGCACGGCTTCGCCCACCAGCGGATCCACACGGACCGCACTGCGAAACTCCTGGACGAGGTGGGCCTGCAAGACCAGGAGCGCTCGCTCGGGCGTCCTGGACAGGGCCATCGCCTCGACAAGGCGGTCCGCCGTGCTCCCCCACAGCTCCGTCAGGTCGACGCGCTGATCCACCAGGTCGTCGAGCACGGCCGGTAGATGCGGTGCGGTCCCCGGCTGGAACCGCACGCCGACGATGGTGGTCCGCGGCGGGATGACCTCGATCGCCGGACCGGTCAGCGGACCGACCAGCTGAGGGCGTCCACCGAGCGGAAAATGGATCTCGACCCCGCCCGTGGGCAGGTGCCGCTGCACGTACGCCGCCGCGCCGGTGCGCTGGATCCAGACTGTGCGGATCATCCCCGCCAGTTCCGGCACCGGGGAACGCTCGACGTACGACTCCACCACGGTCACCCTCGTACCGAACCGTCCGAACGGGACCGACGTCAAGGCCCGGCTGGGAGACGACTTGGGGCACTTGCCCGCCGCCGGTGTCGCGAACGCTCCGTTGGGGACGGTGAGTGTCTCGTGCGCGTCGTTCGTGACGCCGGGTTCGGTGGCGTGTGAGGTGAGGAGCCTGTCCCGAACGCTCCGGTCGGCAAGTCCGGGCTCTCCCGCGGCCAGGCGGTGGCAGGTCCGTGAGGGCCCCGGCCCCTCTCTGGGAGGCCTTTCCGCGGCTGGCTCTCGGTGGGTGATTCGAGGTCCGCGCAGTGGTCGACGGGAGTGTTCACGGCATGGCAAAACGCCAGTAGGGGGGGGGGGGGGCGGGGGTGGTGGGGGGCGCGGGGGGGGAGCGGGGGGTTGGCCCGGGGGACCGCGGCCCGCTCGGCGGGGGCGCGGCGTGAGCGC
>NZ_JBHYIK010000057.1:0-20640 GCF_042739735.1 Amycolatopsis sp. NPDC059027
AGCACAGCGTCACCCAGGCGCGGATCGAGTTCGGGCTCCGGACGTTCGGGGCGAGCCCGCTGCCGGTCCCCGTCGAGCTGGAACACGACACCGAAGACCCGTACGCGATCGTCGCGATCCTTCACGCCGGAACGAACGTCGTCCGCTGGATCTTCGGGCGCGATCTGCTCGCCGACGGTCTGCTCGCGCCGACGGGCGAGGGTGACGTCCGGGTGAGCCCGGCCGCCGACAAGTCCCTGGCCATCATGGAGCTGAACTCGCCGGACGGCGCCGCGGTACTGGAGGCGCCCGCCCAGGAACTGGCGGCCTTCCTCGACCGAACCTACGAAAAGGTGCCGGTCGGCCAGGAGTCGCGGTGGTTCGACTTCGACGAGGAACTGGCCAAGCTGGCGCTGCAGGACTGAACCACCGCCTGGCTCACCGGACAGGGGAAGCGAGCGACTCCAGCCGGTCGGCGGTCCCGTCGGCGCCGGGGAAGGCGTCGATGATCTTGGCCAGCCGCGCCGCATTGTCAGCGTAGGACCGGTCGGTGAGCACGGTGCGGACGGCCTCGGCGATCTCCACCGGGGTGGCGGTGTCGCCGTCGAGCGCGAGCCCCGCCCCGAGCCGGGCGACCTGCGCGGCCAGCAAAGGCTGGTCCGCGGCGGCGTTGGGCAGGCACACCACGGGGACGCCGTGGGCGAGGGAGGCGGCGATCGTGCCGTGCCCGGCGTGGGTCACGGTCACCGCGACCTCCGGCAGGATTTCGGCGTGGGGGAGGAACCGGGTGTAGAGCACGTCGGGGTCGGCAGGCAGGTCGTCCGCTCCGGTCATCCCCGTGGTGACGACGACGCGGTGCCCGCCGTCGGCCAGCGCGGTCACGGTCCGCGCGATGCGTGAGCGTTGGTCCCACGCCAGCCCGGTCGAAAAACTCACCAGCACCAACGGTCGTTCGTCGTCGGGGGACCACGGCCGCTCCCGGCCACGCGGGGTGTGCGGCGCGAAGACCGGGCCGACGAACTCGCAGGAGGCGGGCACGTCCGCCGCGATCGGATGCAGCGCGGGGACGCTGGTGCACACCGCGCGAAACGGCCGCCAGGTGTCCCAAAGTGCTTGTACCGCAGGGAGATCCGCGTGCGCGCGGACGTCGTTGACCGCGTCGAGCGCGAGGGCGTCCATACCGCCGCCGGGTGGCACGAGCGCACCGGGCGCGCTGTGCACGAGCACGGTGGCCGGGATGCCGAGGCGTTCGGCGGCGGCCAGCGCGCCGAACATCAGACAGTCGATCACCAGCCCGTCGAATCGTTCCGTGGCAAGGAGTTCCGGCAGATCGTCGAGGTGCCGCGGGCAGGCCCAGACGACGTCGGTGAGCACCGGCATCCAGTCGGACGGCGGATTCTCCGGCCACGTACGCTGCGCGCCCCGCAGCACCCGGAAGCCGAAGCCGAGCGACTCGTACCGCGACTGTTGGTGGGCGTAACCGGCGAAGACGACGGTGTGTCCTCGCTCGGCGAGCGCGGCGCCGAGGCCGAGCGCGGGCGTCTGGTTGCCCGCGCCGTCCCAGGTGACGAACAGGAACCGGGCCATCTCGATCATCCCCCCAGTACTGCGTTGATCATCATCGACATCGTGGCTTCGGCCTCGGCGCGGGAACGGCCCATATCGCGGCGCAGCAGCTTCCACGTGTAGACGTCGCACACGCACACCAGCGCGTCCACCACGCGCCGCCGGTCCGCCACCGGATGCCGGGCCAGCAGAGGAGCCAGCTGCGCTTCGACGTGCGCGCGGTGGCGTTCGCGGCCGAGCTCGACGATCGGTGCCACGGCCGGATCCCGTTCGTCGGCGAGGTTGCCGAGCACGACGTCGCCGTACTTCTCGTAGTGGTCGAACCAGGTCCGCACCGAGCCCGCGACGTCGCCGGGCTCGGCCTGCCTGAGTTCGGCGGCCATGTCCGCGACCACGTGATCGAGCGCGGCGGCGAACAGTTTCTGTTTGCTGCCGAAGACGCGGAGCACCGTCTGCACGGTGACCCCGGCGTTCCCCGCGACGTCGTCGAGGCGGATGTCGGAACGCAGCCGTTCGCTCATGAGCTTCGCGGCGGCGTCGAGGACGCGTGCCCTGGTCTGTTCGGCGCCCGCCGCCCTGGCCCGCATCGTGTAGGGCCTCGCCGATTTCATGTTAGTCACGTTAACGCCAAATACGGGGCCCGGTCAACGCGCCTCAGTCGAGCCCGGTCCCGTCCCGTACCTCGCGGCGTGCCAGTTCTTCGATGAACGTGCCGTCGGCGAACGCTCGCGCTCGCAGCAGCGCAATGGCGTCGTCGGGAGAGCAGCCGTGACGGACCGACAGCATGCCCGCGGCCTGATGGACCACGTCCTGGTACGAGGTCTCGGTGAACAGCCGAAGCGGGTCACTCACCTCCGGCGCCTGCGGCGAGGGCAACAGGACCGTCCGGGCGAGCGCGTCGGCGACCCGGTCCGTGGCCATCGCGAGTGTGTCGGCGATGACCGGTTTCCGCTCCAGGATGCACAACGCCCCGACGCAGGTGATGGGCTGCTGCAACGGCACCGCGAGAACGGCACGTACCCCGGCTCGCCGCACGGCGGGTGCGTAATGCGGCCACCGGGTGGTCAGCATGTCGTCGACGGCCGTGACGGTGCCGCCGCTGATGCCGGCGTCGGTGGCCGGGCCTTCTCCCGCGACGAACTCGGCGTCGCGGGCTACCAGGGCGTCGTGGCCCGAGGTCGTCGACAACGCGACCTGGTTCTGGTCGTCGAGCAGGGTGACCAGGATGCTGGCGTTACCGAGTGCCGCTCGGAGGGCCGCGGCGAACACGGGCCTTCCCCCCGCCCCTGACGGCGCGTCGAGCCAGGAACGCAGCTTCTCGGCGTGGAACGCCTGGAGCTCGGCCGAGGTCCGGTGCCGTTGCTCCGTCCGGCGGTGCAGGGCCGCCATCCGTTCGCGGAGACCTCGTAACGAAGCAAGATCGTGGACGGCCAGTTTCTCATAATGTGCGGCAAGCGCGCCTGCTCTGGTGGCGCGTTGCTGTTCACGGGCGACCTCAAGCCATAGCCTGGTGATGACCGCGTGTGTGGCCTCTGGCTCTGGCACCTGTTCAAGGTACCCCTGCGGGGCGGATCGTAAGCACGATGAACGGACACGCCTTGATGGCGGTGACTGAAGGGCCGGGTGTTGAACGACCGGGAAAGGTGGCTGGCCGAGGCCCTGGTGGACCTGGCGGACACCGTCGATGCCGATTTCGACGAGGCCGAGTACGCCCACACCGTCACCGCGAGGCTGGCGGAGCTGCTGGAGCCGGGTGAGCCGGGGCTCCGGCTCGCGGACGCCGGCGGAACGGTACGCACGACCGTGGCGAGTACCCGGCGGCTGGGTGAGCTGCTGGCGCTGGAGGCCGACGTCACCGAAGGTCCGTGCACATCCAGCCAGCGCGGCGGGAAGGACCTGGTCAACGACGTGCTCGGCCTCGCCGACACGAAGTGGCCTCGCTACGCCCCGGCGGCGCGGAAGCACGGATTCGCCTCGGTTTCCACGATGTCCTTGCGGCACGGGGAAAGCGTGGTCGGCAGCCTCTGCGTGCTCAGCCCGCTCGGCAGCACGGTCACCGGAACCGAGATCCGCTCGGCAGGCGCCGTGGTCTCCGTCGCGACCACCGGCATCCTGCACAACCGGATGCTGCGGGACAGCACCAGGACGTCGAGCCAGCTCCAGTACGCGCTCACCAGCCGCGTGCTGGTCGAGCAGGCGAAGGGGGCGGTCGCCGTCCGGCTCGGCGTGCCACCGGGCGAGGCGTTCGACATCCTCCGTGCCTACGCGCGGCGGCACAACCTGCCGCTGAACGACGTGGCGAAGGCCGCGATCGACGGGAAACTGTCCGGCTACGACCTCATCGCCGATCTCGCACCGCGCCGGAAACGGGTCTCGCGGGGCGGTCAGCCCCGGTAGGTGTCCTCCATCAGGAGCACCACGCCGTCGTTGTCGGAGTCCAGCGGTGAACAGGTCACCGTGCAGGTGATGTGCCGTCCGATCCGGTTGACGGCCTCGATCTGCTGCGGGACCGCCCGTTTGCCGCTTTGCGTGCACTGCTGGACGGTCTCGCGCAGCGACGCGGTCGGCAGCCCGAAGTCGAGACTGAAGAACACCTGGCCGACCACTTCTTCCGAGCGCAGGCCCCAGAGTTCCTCGGCGCCCTTGTTCCAGCTCCGGACGAACAGATCCGCGTCGATCACCACCACGCCCGCGGCGACGCTGGACAGCACGCCCTCCAGGAAGGTGCGGGCCTCGTCGAGTTCGTCGGTGCGGGCGCGCATCTCCTCGTTCATCGTCTCCAGTTCCTCGTTGCCGGACTGGAGTTCTTCGTTGGTGGTTTCGAGTTCTTCGTTGGTGGACTGGAGCTCTTCGTTGGTCGTCTCCAGTTCCTCGATGCTGGACTGGAGTTCTTCGTTGGTGGTTTCGAGTTCTTCGTTGGTGGACTGCAGCTCCTCGCGGGCGGTCTCCAGCTCTTCCCGCTGCCGCTTGACGTTTCGCTGCAGCTGCGTGATGGCGGTGGAGTCGTGGAAGGTGACCACGACCCCGGCACCGTTCGCGTCGCTGCCCCACAACGGCTGGATGTGGATATCGAGGTACTGCACCTCGTTGGTGTCGATCCGGCGTTCGATGGAGTCGACGCGGACGACGCGGTGCTCGGTATAGGCCTGTTCGATCAGCGAGCGTAGTTCGATCGGCCGGTAGGACACCTCGAGATCGCGGAACGGCCTGCCGACGTCGCGCGTGGTGAGGCCGAACAGGGATCGCATCGCGCTGTTCGCCATGATGACGGTGCCGTCGGTGTCGATCCCGAGCATGGCGATCGGCATGGCCTCCATCGCCAGCTCGCGCAGCTGCCGTTTCTTGCGGACGTCGTCGGGGTCGATCGTGACCCCGGCCTCCAGCTTGACCGGCGTGGTGCGGTACATCGTGGCGGCTTCGCCGGTACGCCGCTGGAAGATCCGCTGGCGCATGTTGACGACCTTGAACCGGTCGCCGTTCGACAGGAGCATCTCGGCCTTGCCGAGGAAGAGGTACGCCGCTTCGCGCAGCGCGAAGTGGAACCGGTCGATGATCTGCGTCTGCGCCTCGACGTTGAAGTACATCAAGGTATTGCGGCACACCAGGAGGTCCAGCCGGGAGATCGGCGCGTCGCGGGTGATGTCGTGGCGGCCGAAGATCACCCGGCGGCGCAGATCGGGCCGGAACGCGTGGAGCATGCCGTTCGGCTCGAAGTACTTGTTCCGCAGGTCCTCCGGCAGTGCTTCCAGTGCCCTGGACGAGTAAAGCCCCGCCCGCGCGTCGCGCAACGCCTCTTCGTCGACGTCGGTGCCGTAGATCTTGAGCCGTTTCACGCATTCCTGGACGCCCAGCGCCTCGGCGAACAGGATCGCCAGCGAGTACGCCTCCTCGCCGCTGGCGCAGCCCGCGCTCCACACCCGGATCTCTTCGCCGGCCTCGATGTTCGCCAGGATGCCGGGGACCACTTCGCGCTGGAGGACCGACCAGGCCTCGGTGTCCCGGAAGAAGCTGGTGACGTTGATCAGGATCGTGTTGAACAGGAAGCCGAACTCCTCGCTGCTGGCCTCCAGCCGGTCGCGGTAGTCGGTGTAGCTGTCGATTCCCACCTCCGCCATCCGCTTCCGGACGCGGCGGGTGAGGCTGGTGCGCTTGTAACCGGTGAAATCGAAGCCGCGCGAGTCGCGGATGAAGGCCAGCAGGGCCTCCAACTCGTCACCGGCGGCGTTCGGGGTGACGGTGTTGTCCGGCTCGGTCATGACATCCTCGCTTCGACGAGCCCGCGGATCACGGGGGCGATCTCGTCGAGCTGGAGCACGAAGTCGACCGCGCCCGCCTCGACGGCGGCCTCCGGCATGCCCCGGAATTCGGCGGTCTCGGGGTCTTGGGCGATCACCGTACCGCCACGGGATTTGACCGCCGACGCACCCATCGCCCCGTCGGCGCCGGTCCCGGTCAGCACACACGCGAGCGCGCGTTGCCCGTAGGTTCCGGCGACCGATTCGAAGAGCAGATCGGCCGACGGGCGCAGGAAATGGACGAGCTCGCTGTTGGACAGGGTCAGCTGCCCGCCGGGCTCGACGAGCAGGTGCTTGTCCGGGGGAGCGATGTACACCGTCCCCGGCTTCGCCTGCTCACCGGCCTCCGCCAGCCGCACCGGGAGCTTCGCCCGGCGGCCGAGGACCTCCGCGATGATCGTCTTGTGCCTGCGGTCGAGGTGCTGGACGAGCACCACCGGCACCGGGAAGCCGTCGGCGAAGCCGCTGAGCACCCGCCCGAGCGCGGTGATTCCGCCTGCCGAGGACGCCAGGGCCACGATGGCATACGGCGGCAGCCCGGCCTCGGGGCCGGACACGGCGGCGGTCATGTCCCGGTGGCGGTATGGGGTTGTTCTGGCACCACGACAGCGTAGCGAGGGGAGCGGGGTGCCGGGGCCGGTCCCGGCCCGTGTCGCCGAGGGGGTCGCCGGTTCGGGCGACGCACCTGAGAGGCTGGGGCGGTGTCCACCAGTCTGATCCGGCGCTTCTTCGACGAGCGCGAGCCGCCGACGCCGTGCCTCGTCGTCGACACCGACGTGGTCGCCGCGCGGGCGGAGGAGTTCGCGACGGCGTTTCCCGGCGCCCGGATCCGTTATGCGGTGAAGGCCAATCCGGCGCCTCCGGTGGTCGACGCGCTGGTCGCGGCCGGGGCGGGTTTCGATGTCGCCTCGCCGGGGGAGATCGCGCTGTGCCTCGAAAGGGGAGCGGACCCGGCGAAACTGGCCTACGGGAACACGATCAAGAAACCCGCCGACATCGCCTTCGCGTACGAGCACGGCGTGCGTGAATTCACCACCGACGCGGAGAGCGACGTCGAAAATCTCGCCCGGCACGCGCCGGGTTCGGCGGTATCGGTCCGGGTCCTGCTCGACGCGCCGGACTCGGTGACGCCGTTCGGCCGCAAGTTCGGCTGCGAACCTTCGGTCGCGCTCGACCTCGTGCTGCGCGCCGCGGACCTCGGACTCCGGCCGGGCCTGGCGTTCCACGTCGGCTCGCAGCAGCCGGATCCGTCCGCGTGGGAGATCGGCGTCGCGACCGCGGCGAAGCTGTTCGCGGAGGCCGCGGCGGCGGGTGTGGCGATGGACCGGCTGAACCTCGGGGGCGGATTCGCCGTCGCCTACCGCTCGGACGTGCCCACGCTGGCGGAGTATGCGGCGAAGATCGGCGACGCCTTGCGGGCGCATTTCCCGGACGGCGTGCCGGAACTGACCATGGAACCGGGCCGGGTGCTCGTCGCCGAGGCCGGGGTGCTGCGCACCGAGGTCGTGCTCGTCGCGCGTCGTTCCGCGACCGACGAGCGGCGGTGGGTCTACCTCGACATCGGCCGCTACAACGGGCTGGCCGAGGCGGAGAACGAGGCGATCGCGTACCGCTTCGAGCCGTTGGACGACCGCGGCGGGCCGTCGGGCCCGGTGATCCTCGCGGGGCCCACCTGCGACGGCGACGACGTCCTCTACCAGCGCACCCGGTACGAACTGCCGTTGACGCTGCGGGCGGGTGACCGCTTCGACGTGCTCGCGGCCGGTGCCTACACCGCCAGCTACGCCTCGGTCGCCTTCAACGGCATCGCACCACTGCGGACCTACTGTGTGGGGAGGTACGGGGATGACGGCTGAGCCGGGGCAGGTCGGCCGCTTCGCGGGCAGGCACGTGCTCGCCGAGCTGGGCGGGATCGACGCCGCGCTGCTCGACGATCCGGACCGGCTGCGCGAGCTGCTGGTCGCCGCGGTGACCGAGGCGGGCGCCACGGTGTGCGACGTGGTGGCCCAGCGGTTCGTGCCGCAGGGCGTCACCGTGGTCGCGATGCTCGCCGAGTCCCACGCGTCGGTGCACAGCTACCCGGAGATCGGCGCGATGTTCGTCGACGTGTTCACCTGCGGGGACCGCGCCGATCCCGAGCACGCCGTCCGGCTGTTCGCCAAGGCGCTCGACGCCGCGACGCTCGAACTGTCCACCGTCCTGCGAGGGGAACGCTGAATGCCCGAGATCACCGAACCGGTCGGCACCGGCCTGACCAGGGTGTGGCAGGTCGGCGAGGTGCTCTTCGCCGGGCGCACCGACTTCCAGGACGTCCTGATCGGACGGACCGCGCAGGGCGTCTCGCTCTTCTGCGACAACGAACGGCAGAGCACCGAGGCCAGTCAGCTCGTCTACCACGAGGCGCTGATGGTGCCCGCGCTGCTGCTCGCCGAGCGGGTCCGCCGGGTGCTGGTCATCGGGTCGAGTGAGGGCGTGGTGTGCGAACTCGCGCTGGCCGCGGGCGCGGAACTGGTCGACCACGTGGACATCGACGCCCAGACCGTCCGGGCCTGCGCCGGGCACCTGCCCTACGGGTACACGCCCGCCGAGCTGGAGCGGGCCGAACGCGCCGACGGCCCGGTGCGGATGCACTACCGCGACGGCTGGGAGTTCCTCGCAGAAGCACAGGAGCGGGGCGAACGCTACGACGTCGTCGTCATCGACCTGCCGGACGAGAACGCCGACCCCGCCGCCCAGCACAACCGCTTGTACGGCACGGACTTCCTGACCCGCTGCGCCGGTCTGCTCGCCGAAGGCGGCGTGGTGACCAGCCAGGCGGGCTGCCCGACGTTGTGGCGCAACGAGACCCTGCTCGCCTCGTGGCGGCGTTTCCACGAGGTGTTCGGGTCGGTGCTCTACCACGGCTCCGACGAGCACGAATGGGCTTTCCTCACCGGCCGCGCCGACCACGTCGACGACCCGGTCGGCCGCGCTGTCGGCCATCTCCGCGCGGGCAGGATCACACCGTCCACAATGGACGAGGAAGCGCTGCGCGGTTGCGCCGTTCCGCCGTATTCGCTGCGCCGCGCCGACCGTTAGCGGCGCCGGATCCGCCGCTGGGCCGATCCCCTACGGACGAAGGTTGTTTTGGTCTGGACCTTCGGGCAACGATGACCGTGCTTGGTCAGCGGGCCGGACGTGGGAAGGGGCACGGCGATGACGCTGGAGAGTCTCGGCGTCAGCGGCGCCGAGCAGCGGGTCTACGAGGTCCTCCTGCGGCATCCCGAGGTCACCTTCACCCGGCTGGCGGAGCTGACCGGGATGACGGCGGGCAGGCTGCGGCCGCTGGTGGCCTCGCTGGCGGGCAAGGGAATGCTGACCAGGACGACCGGGCGCCCTGCGCTGATCGTCGCCTCGCCGCCGGACATCGCGGTGGAGATCCTCGCGCAGCGGCGCCGGGCGGAGATCGAGCAGGCGCGGCTGTCCGGCGCGTCCTTCGGCGCGCGGCTGCGGCTGGAACAGGGGCCGGTCCGGCAGGTGATCCGCGACCGCGGTGCCGCGGCGCAGCGGTACCGGCAGCTGCACCAGGTCGCCAGGACGGACCTGCTCGTCGTCCGCCGGTCACCGGACGCGGTCGTGCCGCTGGAAACGCACCGGCAGCTCCAGCGGGAGGCGCGGGCCCGCGGCGTGCGCACCCGGACGCTCTACGAGGAGGGCGAACCCGCCCGGCCGTCGGCGCCGCACGAGCCGGAGGCGGGGGAGCAGGCGCGGATGCTGCCCGCGCCGCCGGTCCGGCTGGTGGTCGCGGACGGCCGGATCGGGCTCGTCTTCGCGGAGCCCGCGAGCGGGCACCAGGCGGTGGTGGTGTCGTCGGCGACCGTGGTGAGCGGGCTGGTGGCGCTGTTCGACCTGCTGTGGGAGCGGGCGAGCCCGCTGTGGCCGGAGAACGGCCGCGCCGGGACGGGCGAGGAGGACCAGCGGCTGCTCGTGCTGCTCGCCGCGGGACTGACCGACCAGGCGATCGGGCGCAAGCTCGGCGTCGCGCAGCGCACCGTGGAACGCCGGGTCCGCAGGCTGATGGACGCGCTCGGCGCGCGGACCCGGTTCCAGGCGGGGCTCCAGGCCGCCCGCCGCGGACTGCTCGAACCCTGAGGCCACGAAAAGGGTGCCGGTGCCATCGTCGGGTGATGGCACCGGCACCGTGACCGGCCGGTGGGTCGGGGGGTCAGAACCCGGCGGTCACCCTGGTGAAGTCCCAGTCCTTCTGAGCGATGCCGCTGCAGGTCGACTGCACGCCACCGCCGGGGCAGGGACGATCGCGGTTGACCGCCCAGAACGACAGCCGCGCCAGCCCGTTCGCCTTGGCCCAGTTCGTGATCCGGGTCCAGGTCTCCACGCTCGTCAGCTCCTGCTGATCGGACAGGCCGTTCATGCCGGAGATACCGACGTGGCCGAACGCGGTGGCGTCCGACCAGCCGAACACGGACTTCAGCTTGTCCTTCAGCGCGGTCGTGGCCTTGACGGTGTTGCCGTACATGTCCGCGCCACCACCGAAGTCGAACGGCATGATGGTGAAGACGTCGACACCGGCGTTGAGCGCCTTGGCCTGTTCGACGAGCCGGTTGCCCCACGAGTTCGGGCCCGCGGTGGTCGTGCCGAAGGTGAGGATCGTCCGGATACCGGGGTTGCCGGCCTTGACGATCTTCAGCGCGCCGAGGACGCGGTCCTGCACGGCCGCGTTCTCGAACTCGTCGGTGTTCTCGATGTCGATGTCGATCGCCTTGAGCCCGTAGGCGCTGATCACCTTCTGGTACGCGGCGGCGAGCGACGCCGCGTCACGGCAGTTCGGGCCGAGCTTGTTGCCGCTCCAGCCACCGAACGACGGCACGACCTGCCCGCCCGCGCCCTGGATGGATTTGATGGTCCGCGCGTCCACCCCGCCGGTGAGCGGCCGGTTGCCGTCCCACGCCGGGTTGCAGCCGCCGGAGGCCAGCACGAACGCCATCGTGAACCACTTGACCCCGGTCGCGCTCATCACCGATGTCGCGCTCGGCGGGTTGCCCCAGCCGAGGAACAGGTACGGCGCGCCGTTCCCGGCGGCCGCCGGGGCGGCGGACGCCGCGGGTGCCGCGACGAGGGCGGCTCCGAGCGCGGCCGCCGTCGCGGCCAGGCTCATCGAGGACCGAGCCTTCCCGAGTAATCGCTTGCGTATCATCATGAGTCCTTTCAGGACAGTCCGCCCCGGAGGGCGCTGATGAGTTCGCCGTTCGTGGTGTCGCCGGTGAGTTCCCAGAAGAACGCGCCGCCGAGACCCTGCTCCTTCACGTAACGCGTCTTGCCGCCGATCGTCGCCGGGGTGTCGTAGCTCCACCAGTTGCTGCCGCACTTGGCGTACGCGGTGCCCGCGACGGTTCCGGTGGACGGGCAGCTGTTCTTGAGCACCTTGTAGTCCTCGATGCCCGCTTCGTAGGTGCCGGGCGCGGGGCCGGTGGCGGTGCCGCCGGGCGCGTCCTGGGTGACGCCGGTCCAGCCGCGGCCGTAGAACCCGACGCCCAGCAACAGTTTGCTCGCCGGGACACCCTTCGACTTCAGCTTCTGGATGGCCGCGTCGGTGTTGAACCCGGCCTTCGGGATGCCGTCGTAGGCGGTCAACGGCGAGTGCGGTGCCGTCGGGCCCTTCGCGTCCCAGCCACCGAAGAAGTCGTACGTCATCACGTTGAACCAGTCGAGGTACTGCGCCGCGCCGCCGTAGTCGGTCACGTCCATCTTGCCGCCGTTGCTCGCGTCCGCGGTGATCGCCGAGGTGACCAGGAAGGAGGAGCCGAACTTCGAGCGCAGTGCGGACAGGAGGTTCTTGTAGGCGTCGGGACCGCTGGTGTCACAGCTGAGGCCGCACGCGTTCGGGTACTCCCAGTCGATGTCGATGCCGTCCCAGATGTCCGCCCAGCGCGGGTCCTTGAGCAGGTTGTAGCAGGACTGCGCGAACGCGGCCGGGTTCTGCGCCGCCTGGCCGAAGCCGCCGGACCAGGTCCAGCCGCCGAACGACCAGATCACCTTGAGCCCGGGGTGCATCTTCTTCAGTTTGCGCAGCTGGTTGAAGTTCCCGCGCAGCGCGCCGTTGTCCCAGGTGTCCGCCACACCGTCCACACTGGACCCGGCGTCGTAGAACTTGTCGTAGTCGGCGTAGGTGTCGTCGTTCGCGGAGCACGAACCGTTCTTGACGTTGCCGAAGGCGTAGTTGATGTGCGTCAGCTTCGAGGCCGACCCGCTGGTCTCGATGTTCTTGACGTGGTAGTTGCGGCCGTAGACGCCCCATTGCACGAAGTAGCCGACGTTCTTGAGGCCGCCGGGATCCGGTGGAGTCGTGGTCGTCGGCGGGGTGGTCGGTGTCGTCGGCACGGTGGTCGGGGTGGTGGGTGCCGTCGTGGTGGTGGGCGGGGTCGTGCCGCCGTCGCAGGAGCCGCCGTTGACCTTGCAGCCGCTGGGCGCGCTGTAGGTGCCGGAATACTGGACGTTGAAGCCGAAACTCACCGACGCGCCGGTCGCGACGTTGCCGTTCCAGGTGCTCTTCACGGTGACGTGCTGGCCGCTCGTGGTGTAGCTGCCGTCCCAGAGCGACGCGATCTTCTGCCCGGCGGCGAGGTCGAATTCCACGGTCCACGAGGAGACCGGGGCCGGCGAGCCGTTACTGATCGTGTACTTGCCCTCATAGCCGGCACCCCAGTCGGAGCCCTTGCTGAACGCCGCGGTCACACTGCCCGCCGCGCTCGCCGGGGCCACCACGAGCCCCGCACCGAGCGTGCCCGCGGCCAGCAGCAGCCCGAACAGGTGCCATCTTTTCCTGGACATCGTTCTCCTTGTCGACACTGAGAAGGAATCAACTCTGGTACTGGGCGACGATCTTGCTGAAGTCGTAGGGCTGCTGGGACACGCTGCTGCACTTGCCGTCGACCCAGCCGGTGGGCCGGGTGCACTCGCGGTCGCGGTTGAGCGACCAGAAGGAGAACCGGCCGAGCCGGTGTTGCTGGACGTAGCCGAGCAGGGTGCGGAAGGTGTCGGCGGTGAACAGCTCGCTCGGCTGGTCGGTGTGCCCGTTCATCAGGATCAGCCCGGTGCGGGCGTAGACGCCGGCGTCGTCGAGATCCGGCCGCAGGGTGCGGAGCTGGCCGTGTACCTGCTCCATGACCTTCTGGACGTCGGCGGCCATGCTGCCGCCGGGGCCGCCGTAGTCGAAGGCCATGATCTTGTAGAGGTCGATCTGCGCGCCGATGTCCCGCGCCCGCTGGATCTCGTCCTTGCCGAGGCCGGACAGCCCGACCGTGGTGGTCGGCAGCGTGAGCGTCACGTGCAGGTCCGGGTTGCGTGCCTTGAGAGTCTTGACCGCCTGGAAACGTTTCGTCTCGCCCGCGACGTCGCCGAGGTCGTCGCCCTCGATGTCGAGGTCGATATGGGTGAGCGAGTACTTGGTGATGACCTGCTGGTAGGCGTTCGCCAGCGAGGCCGCGTCACCGCAGGCCGCGCCGAGTTCTCGGCCGTTGTAACCGCCGAAGGACACCGAGACGTCGCCGCCCGCCTGGCGGATCTGGGCCACTTTCCCCGCCACCACGGTGTCGGAGGCGACCGGCTGCGCGGCGTTGCCGTCCCACATCGGTGTGCAGCCGCCGCCGTCGGGTGCCAGCACGAACGCGAGGATGTAGCTCTTCTGCCCGCTGGCCGCGATGGCGGCGCCGATGTCCTGCGGGTCGTTGTCGAGCGGCATGTAGTACGGCGCGGCCGTCAGCCCGCCGGTGGACGGGCCCGGCGGAGTCGTGGTGGTCGGTGGTGTGCTCGTGGTGGGGGCGGTCGTCGGGGGAGTGGTCGTCGGTGGTGGGGTGCCGGTGCACGGCTGTCCGTTGAGGGTGCAGTTCAGCGGGCTTCCGGTGCCGGAAACGGTGAAGCCGAACGATGCCGCCGCGCCGGCCGCGACCGTGCCGTTGTACTCGCGGTTGGTGAAGACGTAGTGGCTTCCGCCCGGGGTGAGCAGGGCGTCCCAATACGTGCCGACTGCGCTTCCCCTCGGCAGGTCGAACTCCAGCTTCCAGCTCGTCAATGCGGCCGAACCCGCTGTGACGGTGTACTTGCCGGTGTAACCGGAATCCCATGTGGACACTGTGGCGAAGCTCGCGGAAGCACTGGTGGCCGCGCCCGCGAACTGCTCGCCCGCGAGCACCGCCGCGGCGGGCAGCAGTACCGCGCCCGCGGTCAGCGCGGCCGCTCGGCGGATGCGGCGAATCGTCGTCTTCATTGACGGCCTCCCGGAAAGCGTGTTCCTCCGACGCTACGTGGTCTGGACCAATTATGGGGAGGCGGGATTCCGCCGTGTCGGTATTCCGACAGACGCGCTGAGTAACCGGCGGGCCGTCCGTGCCGGATCCGCGCCCGCTACGCTGGACATGAAACCCGGAAATTACGGAGAGCACATCAGATGAGTTCCACATCTTCTCCCCGGTCGGCCGCCGCGCGGCGGCGACGGTCCACAGTGGCCGTGAAGGAGTCGCTGCGGGAACTGCGCAGCCAGCTTTCGCTGCTCAACCACCAGGTCGGCACGCGGCTGGAACTCAAGGACGTCGACCTGGACTGCCTCGAGCTGATCGGCGCGCACGGCCCGCTGAGCCCGAGCGTGCTGGCCCGGCTGGCCGGGCTGCATCCGGCGACGGTGACCGGGATCCTGGACCGGCTGCAGCGCGGCGGCTGGGTCGTGCGGGAACGGGATCCGGACGCGGCCGACCGCCGGGCCGTCACGGTCCGCGCGGTACGGGACCGCAACGCGGAGCTCTTCGGGCTCTACGCGGGCATGAACAGCGCGCTGGACGAGCTGTGCGCCGAGTACTCCGAGCGCGAACTCGAACTGCTCGCCGGTTTCCTTCGCCGTGCCACCGCGGCGGGCAAGGAAGCCACCGAGGAGCTGACGGATCGCTGAGCGGCGGTCAGTTCGCGGCTCTCGCGCGCAGCACCGCCGCGACCCGGACGCACCAGGCGCGGTGTTCGGCTTCGAACCGGCGCCCGCGCAGGCAGGTCAGGTACGGCCCGACCCGATCGCCCTCGCGCAGGAACGTCTCCTCGTCGCGCTTCCCGCGCATGCGGTGCAGCAGCTTGTCGAAGACCTCGATCTTGGCGTCGGCGAGCTGGATCCGCTCGTCGAGCTGGCGGACCACCTCGCCGGTTTCGACGGCGTCGGCGGCCTGCACCTTGACCATCAGATCGTCGCGGATGAACGACGGCTTGGCGGGCGCGGCGGCGAACCGCTGCAACTCGGCCACGCCCGCGTCGGTGACCGTGAAGAGCCGCTTGTTCGGCCGGGTCTCCTGAATGACCTGACGGCCGGTGACCAGGCCGTCCTTCTCCAGCTTCGCCAGCTCCAGGTAGAGCTGCTGGGGCTGCGCGTGCCAGAAGTTGGCGACACCGACGTCGAACGCCTTGGTCAGCTGGTAGCCGCTGTGCTCCCCGTCCAGCAGCGCGGCCAGTACGGCGTGTCGCAGAGCCATCCCGTCACGGCCTCCCTTGTCTCCTACTCATATCGAAGTATAGTCAATTTTATGACTATGAGGACGCATCCCTTCCGCGCGGCCGTCGAAGCCGGTGACCACGAGGCCGTCGCCGCGTTGCTGGCCGAGGACGTCGTGTTCACCAGTCCGGTGGCGTTCAAGCCGTACCAGGGCAAGCCGATCACCGCGGCGATCCTGCGCGCGGTGTTCCGGGTGTTCGAGGATTTCCGCTACGTCCGCGAGATCGCCGACGGCGCCGACCACGCGCTGGTCTTCCAGGCCACTGTGGACGGCAAGGAGATCACCGGCTGCGACTTCCTGCACACCGACGAGGCGGGCCTGATCGACGACTTCATGGTCATGGTCCGGCCGCTGTCGGCCGCGAAGGCGTTGTCCGAGGCCATGGCCGCGCAGTTCGAGCAGATCAAGAAGGAGGCCGCCGGGGTGTGACGCGGTAGCGGAGGAGGACGACTCCGTTGCCGAAGGACCGGGTCTCGGTGAGTTCCAGGTCTTCGGGTGTCTCCGAAGCGGGGAACAACGGCTTGCCGTCGCCGAGGACGACGGGGTGGACGTAGACGCGGTACTCGTCGATCAGTCCGTGCCGCCGGAACGTCGCGGCCAGATTCGGGCCACCGAGCGCGAGATCGCCGCTCGTGCGTGCCTTGAGCGCGAGGATCTCCTCGGGGACGACCTCCCGCACGATCGTGGTGTTCCAGTCGGCCCGCTCCAGCGTCCGGGAGAACACGTACTTCGGCATTTCGCGCCAGATTCCCGCGAACTCGGCCTCCGCGCCCGTGCTCGCCGGATCGGCGTCGGCGGTCGGCCAGTACGCGGCCATCAGCTCGTGGACGACCCGGCCGTCCAGGAACGCGCCCATCGCCCGGAGTTCGTCGTTGAAGTGGCTGTGCAGTTCCTCGTCGACCCGATGCCAGCTGATGTCGCCGCCCGGCCCCTCGAAGAAACCGTCGAGCGACATGGACATCGACAGCACGATCCGTCCCATGGCCGAAGCGTACGGGAGCGGTACGACAGTCTTGCGTGTTTAGGTTAGCCTAACCTTGCAAAATCAGTCCGGCTTGGGGTCCAATGGGGTTATGGAGCATGTCTCGATCAGTGAAGTCGCGCGTCACTTCGGTCTCCCCGCGTCGACACTGCACTACTGGGAGCGCCGGGGGCTGATCACCTCGCACCGGCGTTCCGGCTGGCGTTACTACGACCGCGACCAGTTGTACCGTGTCGCCCAGATCCGGTTGTGGCGTGACGTCGGGCGGCTGAGCCTCGACGACATCGCCGCCGTGCAGGCGAGTGCCGCCGCGGACCGCGACTGGCGGGAAACCGTGGCCGCGCGGATCGAGGTGCTCGAGGACCAGATGGATCGGCTGATCTCCGCGCGGACCTACCTGCGCCATCTGCTCCTGTGCGGACAGGAGGACGCGTCGCATGAATGCCCGCACTTCCGCGCGAGCGTCGTCCTCCCGGAGCCAAGCCGTTCGGAGGCTTGACAATCGAAGAAATTCGCTTGACCTCAAGTTAACTCGAAGTGGCAGTCTCGGCAGATGACTGCGGAAGGGTTGATCGACACCACCGAGATGTACCTCAAGGCGGCCTACGAGCTGGAGGAGGACGGCGTCGTCCCGCTGCGCGCCCGCATCGCCGACCGCCTCGGCCAGAGCCCGCCGACCGTGAGCCAGACCGTCTCCCGCCTGGAACGGGACGGTCTGCTCGAACTGGACGACGACCGGCATCTCGTGCTTTCCGAGCGGGGGCGGCGCCGCGCGGTGCGGGTGATGCGCAAGCACCGGCTCGCCGAGGTGCTGCTGGAGCGCGTGATCGGGCTGGACTGGGCGACGGTGCACGTCGAGGCGTGCCGCTGGGAGCACGTGATGTCCGAGGAGGCGGAGCGCCGCATCTTCGACCTGTGCGGCAAGCCGCGGTACAGCCCTTACGGCGCGCCGATTCCCGGCCTCGCGGAGTTCGACGCCGCCGTCGAGCCGGCGCGGGTACCGGGCGGGGTGCGCGCGCTGTCCGAGGCCGTGCCCGGTGGCCGGGCGCGGTTGTACCGGATCAGCGAGCGGATCCAGGAGGACATCGCGTTTCTGCGCGCCCTGCGGGACGCGGGGATCGTGCCCGGCGCCGAGCTGGAGTTCGCGCCGGACGCGCACCGGGTCGAGGTCCGCACGGAGACCGGCACGCTGAGCCTCGACCGGCGTCAGGCCGCGATGCTGCTCGTCGGCGATTCCACGGGGGACCGCGCGCCTGCCGGGTTGCCGGGCTGGCTCGCGTCGTCCCGGTGAACGCCGGGGGTTGACTTCAACCCGAGTTGAGAACGCAGAGTGCTGGCCGACCTCGTTCGCGGGACCTCGTCGTCCCGGTCCGGATAGGAGACAGCCATCAGCACGACGCCCTCGCACACCTTGACCAGCGCCGCGGCCGCGTTGCGGGCGGGAACGGTCACGAGTACCGGCCTCCTCGAGGCGGCCATCGCGGCCGCCGACCGCGGAGACCCGGTGTACGGCGCCTACCTGAGGAGGTTCGACGACGCCGCCCGCGAGTCGGCGGCCCGTGCCGACGCCGAACTCGCCGCCGGGCGGGATCGCGGTCCGCTGCACGGGATTCCCGTGGGGATCAAGGATCTCATCGCCACCGCCGAGGGCCCGACCACCGCGCAGAGCCGGGTGCACGACCGTGCCTGGTGGGCGAAGCGGGACGCCACGGTCGTCACCCGGCTCGAGGCGGCGGGCGCGGTCCTCACCGGCAAGACCACCACGATGGAGTTCGCCTGCGGGCTGCCGGAAGCGGCCGACCCGTTCCCGATGCCGCGCAATCCGTGGCGGCCGGAGCACTGGGCGGGCGGGTCGAGTTCGGGGGCCGGGATCGGCGTGGCGACGGGGATGTTCCTCGCCGGGATCGGCTCCGACACCGCGGGCAGCGTCCGCATGCCCGCGGCGTTCTGCGGGGTGAGCGGTCTGATGCCGACCTACGGCCGGGTGCCGAGGACCGGCTGCGTGCCGCTGGCCCCCAGCGTCGACCGGATCGGCGCGCTGGCGCGGAGTGCGCGGGACTGCGCGGCCGTGCTGGAGGTGCTCGCCGGGCCGGATCCGGCCGACCCGGAGTGTGTGTCCGCGCCGTTCCGCTGTCCGGACTTCGACGGCGACCTCACCGGGCTGCGGATCGGTGTCGTCCGCGAGGGCCATTTCCCCGAGGGGTGCGATCCCGCGCTGGACGGCGTTTTCTCTGCGGCGCTTGACGTTCTGACCGGGCTGGGCGCGCGGGCGCGCGAAGTCGTGCTGCCGTACCGGGCGGAGTTGACGACCGCGGTCGTGGCCGTCGTGACGAGCGAGGCACTGGCCCGCCATCGCGGCGAGTTGTCGCGCCGATGGCATGACTACGGCCGGGGTTTCCGGGGCGAGGTGGCGCACGGCGCGTTCGTCAGCGGGGCGGATTACGTTCAGGCACAACGGGTCCGGCGGGTCGCGCAGGAGGCGGTCAACCGGGTCTTCGCGGACGTCGACGTCATCGTGTGCCCGACCGCGACGGCCGGCGCACCCCGGGTCGCCGAGCTGGCCGGGCCCGGCGGCGTGCCGGACAGCGGTGTGTTGTTCCGCCTGCTCACCACGCCCTACTGGAACGGGCTGGCCAACCCGGTGCTGGCGGTGCCGATGGGCTTCACCGCGGACGGGCTCCCGTTGTCGATGCAGCTGGCGGGCCGTCGTTTCGCGGAGGCGGAGCTGGTGCGCGTCGGCGAGGCGTACCAGCGTGTCACCGGCTGGCAGCTGCGCACGCCGCCGGTCGCGGCGGAGGCGGCGGCATGAGCGGGGAGGTCCGGGTGCTGCTCGCCGCCGCGGCACTGCCCGCCACCGAGGTGGAGGTCGAGGCGATGGCGGCCCGATATCCCGCGTTCCGCGCCGCCGTCGATGCGCTCCACGACGTCCCTGCCGACCGAGACTCTGCTGAAGGGGACTTTCCTCGCACAGGATGAGCTGAAGGGGACTTTCCTCGCATGTGACGAGACGAAAGTCCCCTTCAGCACCCGCCGCTCAGCCGATGAAGCCCGCGGCCTTCAGCCAGTCGTGCGCCACCGCGTTGGGCTTCTGGCCGTCGACGCTCACCTTCTTGTTCAGATCGGTCAGCGTCCTGGTGTCGAGTTTCGCGGCGATACCGGCGAAAACCTGTTCCAGCTGCGGGTACTTCCGTGCCAGCGGCGTGGCGATCGTGATCGCCGGGTTGTAGATCGGGAAGAAGTGCTTGTCGTCTTCCAGCACGGTCAGCTGCTGGCCCGCGACGCGGCCGTCGGTCGAGGCGACTTCGCCGAAGCCGCACGTGTCGCCCTTGCCGACGGTCGGGTAGATCACCGCGTCGTTGACGAGGTGTTCCTGCGCCGGGGGCAGGGTGAAGCCGTAGGTCTTCTCCAGACCGGGGAAACCGTCGTCGCGGCTCTTGAACTCGGGGCCGATGCAGGTCGACGCGGCGGCCGGGTTCGACTTCACGAGCGCCGCGTAGTCGGACAACGTCTTGACGCCGGTCTGCTGCAAGGCTTTCTGGTTGGCCGCGATCGCGTAGGTGTCGTTGGCGGGGGAACGGGCCCACCAGGTGATGTTGTTGGCCTCGTCGGCCTTCTTGACCGCGTCGTACTGTGCCTGCGGATCGCTGATCGGCTTGGTCTGCTTGAGGAAGCTGATCCACGCGGTCCCGGTGTACTCCCAGTACAGATCGACGGCGCCGGTCGTCAGCGCCTGCCGGACGTTGCTCGATCCGGTGATGTTGGTCTTGTCCTGCGGGCTCGCTCCCGCCGCCTGCAAGGCGACCACGGCGATCTGCCCGAGCAGCAGCTGTTCGTCGAACTCCTTCGAGCTGACCTTGATCTGGACGCCGTTGAGCGCCTCGATCTTCTTGATGGATCCCTCGCCGACCTGCGCACCACCGGAGTCCTTGCCGATCGTGCAGCCGCCGGCGAGGGACACGGCCGCGACGAGCGCGAGCACGGCGGCGACCGGACGTGGGGGCATGCGCATGGACTTGCTCCTTCTCGTGGTGTCGGGTCAGGTGCCGCGTGGTTTGAGGAATTCCTCCACCACGAGGCCCAGCCAGTCGGCGAAGAGCGCGAGCGCGGCGACGACGAGACCGAAGGTCAGGCTCAGCGTCGGCCGGTACAGCCCGATCCCGGCGACGAGGCCGCCGCCGAGCCCGCCGCCGTCGATGAACGTCGCGAGCGTGGCGCGCGCGCCCGGGTGGGCCCACGCGGGGCGGGTGCCCGCCCGGCTCCCCCGGCCGGCCCACCGGAGGTCGCTTCGCCCCAG
>NZ_JBHYIK010000057.1:20650-51054 GCF_042739735.1 Amycolatopsis sp. NPDC059027
GGCCTCGGCGGGGCGCGTTACCCCCCGACCCCGGCGCCGCGCCCCCCCCCGCCCCCGCGCCGGCCGTGGACCGCGGCGCGCGGGGCCCCCGCGACGGTGAGGACCAGCGCGGTGCGGATCCCGGCCAGGATCACCGGGACGGCCAACGGGAGTTCGATGCGCCACAGCACCGCCGTGCGCGACATGCCCATGCCGCGCGCCGCGTCGGTGACGGCGGGGTCGACGCCGTCGAGCCCGACGATCGTGTTGCGCAGCACCGGAAGCGTGGCGTAGACGACCAGCGCCGTCACCGCGGTGGCGGTCCCGGTGCCGATCCACAGCGCGAGCAGCACGACCAGCCCGATGGACGGGATGGCCTGCCCGAGGTTGCCGAGACCGAGACCGAACGGCTTGAGCCAGCGGGTGGACCGCCGGGTGAACAGGATGCCCAGCGGCACCGCGAGCGCGACGGTGAACAGTGTCGAGATCAGCGAAAGCCGGACGTGCGCGCCTAGTTCCGCGAGGATCTCCTGGCCGTTGAGATAACGTTGCTCGATCGAATCGAGCGGCTGCGCGCGCATCACCAGGAACAGCGCCAGCATCCCGGCGGCCAGCAACGCGGGCCGCACGAGCAGCCCGAGCCACCGGCGGCGCGGCCGTTCCCGAGTGGTGGTAAGGGAATCCGGTTCGGGCTCGCGCTGCTCGACGACGAGCGGGGGAGTGTCGTCCGCCGGTCGCAACGCGGCGACGAGGCCCGGCAGATCGCACACGCCCATCGTCCGGTCGCCGTCGGCCACCAGCACCTCGGTGCCGCCGCCGTGCACCATGACGTCCAGCGCGTCCCGCAGCGTCGCGTCGGCGGGCAGCGACCGCAGACCGTCCGAAACCGGCGGCACCGCGCCGAGTTCGACGTCGCGCAGCCGGATCAGCCCGAGCCGCTTGAGGTTCCGGCCGTTGCCGATGAAGCTCGCGACGTAGTCGTCCGCGGGCGCGGCGAGGATCGCCTCCGGGGTGTCGTACTGCGCGATCACCGAACGGGGACGCAGCACGGCGATGCGGTCGCCGACCTTCACCGCCTCGTCGAAGTCGTGCGTGACGAACACGATCGTCTTGCGCACTTCGCTTTGCAGGCGAAGGAATTCGTCCTGCAGCCGGGCACGGGTGATCGGGTCGGTGGAGCCGAACGGCTCATCCATGAGCAGCACAGGGGGATCGGCGGCCATCGCCCGCGCCACCCCGACCCGCTGCCGCTGGCCGCCGGACAGCTCGTGCGGATACCGGCCGCCGTGCGCGCGTTCGAGGCCGACGACGTCCAGCAGTTCGCGCACCCGCGCGGCGATGCGCCCGCGTGGCCAGCCGAGCCGCCGCGGCACCACGCCGATGTTGCCCTCGACCCGCAGATGCGGGAACAGGCCGATCTGCTGGATGACATACCCGGTGTCCCGCCGGTGCGCGTCGACGTCGAGGGCCGCGACGTCCGTGCCGCCGACCGTGATCCGGCCCGCCGTGGGCTCGACCAGCCGGTTGATCATCCGCATGGTCGTCGTCTTCCCACAGCCCGACGGCCCGGTCAGCACCACGATCTCCCCGGCGGGGATCCGCATCGTCAGGTCGTCGACGGCGGGGGCGGGCTGCCCGGGGTAGCGCTTGGCGACGCCGTCGAGCTCGATCGCTTCCCCTTGCCTCCCAACGGTTTCACCTCCGGCGGCCGCGGGGACGGCGGCCCGGCGCCGGCGGGTGGTCAGCTTGCCCAGCAGCACGAACGCGAGGTCGAACAGCAGCGCCAGCACGACGATACCGAGCGTGCCGGTCAGCACCTGGTTGAGCGAGTTGACCGAGCCGAACCGGCCGAGGCCGTCGAAGATTTCGTTGCCGAGGCCCGGCCCCTTCACGTACGCGCCGATCGCGGCGATGCCGATGGTGATCTGCGTCGACACCCGGATACCGGACAGGATCACCGGCCACGCCAGCGGCATCCGGACCCGCCACAGCAGCCGCGCGCGGCCGAGCCCCATCCCTTCGCCGGCGTCCACGATCGCCGGGTCGACGCCGCGCAGTCCGACGATCGTGTTGCGGGTGATCGGCAGCAGCGCGTACAACACGAGCGCGAAGAGCACGTTGGTGATCCCGAGCCCGAACGGGCCGATCAGGATGCCCAGCAGCGCGATCGACGGGATGGTCAGGAACGCCGCGGTGGTCGTGGTCGCCAGCGCGGCGAACAGCGGCCGCTGGTAGGTGAGCACGCCGATCGTCACCCCGATGAGCACGGCGAACGCCATCGCCGCGAGGGTCACGTCCACATGGAGGATCGCGTCGTTGACGACGTCGATCCAGTTCTCGCGGAGGTAGTCCCACAGGCTCAGCGTCCGCTCCTCTTCGGTTGTGACCGGCTCCCCAGTCACCGGTTCGGGTCACAGCGGACCATGGCGGCGGGCGTCCTGTCCACCGTTCGTGTCCCGGAAACGGCGGTCGCCGGGTCAGGTCCGCGTCCAGTCGCCCGAGGTCAGCAGCGCGCGAACCGACTCGGCGCGCTGCTCGTCCCAGACGACGTCGGGGTCGGGTTCGAAGAAGGTCAGCGCGACCCCGGCCATGCCGAGCGCGGGCTGGGACCACTCCGCCGCCTCGGGTGCGCCGTACGGGTTGGCGTGGCACCGCGCGGTCGCGATCCCGGGGTTCGCGGGCGCCATCAGGATCAGCCCGCGGATGGTCGCGGTGGCCAGCGTCGCGACCGTCTCGTAGGACGCGTCGAGCGCCGGCCGCAGGCGCAGCCCGAGCAGGGTCGTCACCTGCCGGTACGCCGTCGCGATCCCGGCGATGAGAGCTTGCTCCGAAGTGGCGAGCGCGCTTTGGACCTCGTCTCGGAGTTCTCCGCCGGGCAGGCTCAGGAACGTCGCGTGCAGGGCGAAATAGGTGCGCCACTGCGCGGATCGGTGGAACAGTTCGAACTCGTCGAGCGCGCCGTGCCGCAGGGCTTCGGCCGCGACGGCGAGACGGCGTTCCGGTGTCTCGATCCAGTCCAGCCGGTCGAGGACGATACGGCCGATCGCGGCGAGTGCCTCCGGGTTGGCGCCGATCTCCGGGCTGGTGCCCTTGGCCAGTTCCTTGAGCAGATCGCTGAAGAACAGGTCCTTGTACGGCCAGCGGCGGTAGGCCGCGCTGCGTGAGACACCGGCGTCGCGGATGACGTCCTCGAGGCTGATGTGGTCCAGGCTCACGGTCAGCCCGGCCTCGGTGACCATCGCCGTCGCCGCCCGCAGCATGCGCTGGCCGGTCTCCTCGTCCGACAGGCGGCGCCTGCGCCTGGCCAGGCCGGTGCCCGGCGGAGGGGTGTCGTGGTTCACGGTGGCCGGTCCCTTCAAACTTGGGATACGATGTCTCAAGTTCAGTATTTGAAACTCTTACTCGCAGGAGGATAGTCCTGCGGAGGAACCGGGGGACGCACATGACCGGGACCGGGGATCGGCGGGTCCTGACGGCCGCCTACGTCGGGCTGGCTCTCACTGTCGTCGCGACACTCGCCGTCGTCATCGGGAACGACGCGCTGCTGCGGCATCTGCACGAGGTCGAGGACGGCTGGATCGCGCCCGACAAGGTGGCCGTCACCCACTCCGTCGTCGCCACCTATCTCTACGCGCTCGGCGGCCTCGGCGTGGTGTCGTGGCTGCTGATCGCGTGGATGGTCAAGACGGGGAAGCGGGGGACACGCGTGGTGGCCGTGACGCTGCTCCTGCTGGGCGGTGGAATCGCCGTCATGAACCTGCTGATGGAGGAGTACGGACGGCGGGTCCTGCCGACGCTGCTCGGCGTCGCCGGAGTCCTCCCGTGTCTCGCCGGGCTGGCCGTGGTCGTCCTGCTGTGGCGGCCCCGGCGCGTCGCCGTCGCGGCCTGAAAACCGTTGGCAGGGGCCGGGATCATGGGGACGTGGAGATCGACTACGGCTGGCGGGCCCGGCTCGCCGACGACGAACTGGCCGCGCTGACCCGCTCGCACGGGGGCGCCGCGGAAGCGGGCTGGTGGGACAGGATCAGGGCGCACAGTCTCGGCTGGGTGACCGGTCGCGAGCCCGGCGGGACACTGGTCGGCTTCGTCAACGTCGCGTGGGACGGGGCCGACCACGCTTTCCTGCTCGACCCGAAGGTGCGGCCCGATCACCAGCACCGGGGGATCGGCACCGAGTTGGTACGCCGCGCGGCGGCGGGCGCCACCGAGGCGGGCTGCGAATGGCTGCACGTCGATTTCGAAGAACACCTCCGGGATTTCTACTTCGGCGCGTGCGGGTTCCGTCCCACCGATGCGGGTCTCATCGCGTTGCGCTGACTTCCCATGCCGCGAAACGGACTCTTTCCCATATCGAAAACGTCGCGAGCCCGCCGCATCCGAGTGAACCGCGCTCCTTGCACTAACGGAGTGTATTCATCGGCGACTTCGGATTGAACGCGGTGATCGCGGGTGCGCGGGAGGGGCGATGGTGGAGCGAGAGGGACCGGCCGGAAACGAAGCCAGGTTGTGGGACGGCGTCGCCGAGGGCGGCCCGGTGGATTTCGACGGCAATGGGCAGGGCCTGGCGGCAGATGTCCTCTGTCAGGTGCTCTTGACGAAGATCGCCGATCGAGACTGCCGGAAACTGGTGGTGCGCAACGCCGTTGTCGGGGGTGTGGTGAACCTCGAAGCCGGGAAGCTGCTGTTTCCCGTCGAGTTCCGGAAATGCCGTTTCGACGAGCCGGTCGACCTACGCCGGGCACAGGCGCCCGCCGTCGGTTTCGTGGAGTGCGGGCTGTCCGGCATCCGCGCCGACCAACTGCAAACGGACTTCGGTTTCGAAGTCCGCGAATGTGAGGACGACGGCGGTGTCTTTCTCCTGGGCGCGCACGTAAAGGGGCAGGTCGACTTCGCGGGCTCGCGGCTGCGTCGTCCCGACGGCCCCGTGCTGTCAGCGGACGGGCTGCGGGTGGATCAGGACCTGCGGTGTTCCCGCGGTTTCCGGGCGGAGGGGCAGGTTCGTCTCGTGGGAGCCCACGTCGGCGGGCAGTTCCAGTGCGGCGACGCGGAGTTCGTCAATCCCGGCGGTACCGCGCTCGAAGCGAGCGATCTCGATGTCGACGAGAGCGTCTGCTGGGACAACGGTTTCCGCGCGGTCGGCGCGATCCGGCTCACCGGCGGGCACGTCAAGGGCGTGCTGACCTGCCGGGGCGGCTTGTTCCGCAATCGTGGCGACATCGCACTGGACCTCAGTGGCCTGACCGTCGACCAGGATGTCACGCTGGCCAAGGGGTCCCTTGTGGACGGTGGTGTCGACCTCACCGGGTGCCACATCGGCGGAAGACTCGACCTCACCGGCGGCGCCTTCCACCGGGTCGGCGGTGTCGCGCTCGATCTGGCCCGTGCCGTGATCGACCAGAACATGATCTGCCAGAGCGGGTTCGAGCTCAGGGGAAAGCTGCTCCTCGCCGGTGCGAAGATCGGCGGGAACCTGTGGTGCGAGGGCGGGAAGTTCGACAACGCGGCCGACGTCGTCATCGACGCGACCGGGCTCACCGTGCAGCGGGACGTGAACCTCTGTTGCCTGGTGACCGGGGAGGGGTTCCGGTCGGTGGGTGAGGTGGTGCTGAGCGACGCGGCCATCAACGGCTCGCTTCGTTGTTCGGGCGGGCATTTCGTCAATCCCGGTGACGGCGCGCTGACGGCGAAGGGACTCGGGGTCACCCGCGACGCGTTCTTCGACGAGGGTTTCGTCGCCGAAGGGGAAGTGGACCTCACGGATTCGAGGATCGGGGGACGGCTCCGCTGCACCGGCGGGAAGTTCACGCACCGGCCGCAGGCGCTCACCGGGGACCGGATCGCCGTGCGGCAGTCCGCGGAGTTCGGTAAGGGGTTCCACGCCGAGGGCACGGTGTCACTCCGAGGTGCGCAGATCACCGGGGATCTCGATTTCACCAAGGCGGAACTGGCGGCCGACCGTGAGGACGCGTTGATCCTGAAAGGCGTGATGGTCAGGAGAACCCTCACTCTCGCCTTCAAACAGCGGCCTTCCGGTGGGCTCGATCTGTGCCGGGCGAACGTGAGCCGTCTCGACGACCGAAACGCGAAGTGGCCCTGCGTCGTGCGGTTGTACGAATTCGTGTACGGGTCTCTTCCTCTGGACGGGCCCGGGGTTCCGCCGGTGGCCGAGCGGCTGGCCTGGTTGAAACGGAATCACCGCTACATGCCCCAGGTCTACGCCCAGCTCGCTTCCGTTTACCGGACCGCCGGTCTCGACGACGAGGCGATCAAGGTGGCGGTCGCCGGGGAGACCGCCAGGCGCGCTTCGCGGAAGGGACCACTGGGGAGGTTCCTGCGACTGGTCGGTGGCCTGTCGCGCTGGACGGTTCAGTATGGCTACCGTCCGCTCCAGGTACTCTGGTGGCTGGTGGCCTTGCAGTTCGCGGGCACCATCGTCTTCACCGTGTTCAGCGGGGTGCACCAGCTCACGCCACGGAAGGACGCGACGGGCACCAACGAGTTCCTGTACACCCTCGATCTGCTCGTGCCCGTGGTGAACCTGAAGCAGCGGGATCTGTGGATCGCCAGCGGTGCCGCCGTCTGGGTGTCCTCGGCGTTCGTCGTCGCGGGGTGGGCTCTCGCGTTGAGTCTCGCCGTGGGTGCCGGGCGGATCTTCAAGGCCCGGTAGCGCCACGCCCGGTGGCGGGCTCTTGCGAACTTGCTAAGGTTGGCAAGTGTTGAACACCGTACCGGACGGTGCACTCTCCGGGAGGAGCGTCGGTGAGCAGGCCCCTGTACCAGTTGAAGGCTGACTTCTTCAAGACGTTGGGGCATCCGGCGCGGATCCGGGTGCTGGAGCTGCTGTCCGAACGGGAGCACGCGGTGGCGGAGATGCTGCCGGAGGTGGGCATCGAGCCGGCGAACCTGTCGCAGCAGCTGGCGGTGCTGCGCCGCACGGGCCTGGTGACGACCCGCAAGGAAGGGTCGAGCGTCTACTACTCGCTGACCAGCCCCTATGTGGCGGAACTGCTCGCGGTGGCGCGCCGGATCCTCACCGGTGTGCTGTCCGGGCAGGTGGAACTGCTGGACGACCTGCGCACCCCGGCCCCGGCTCCGGCCACGGGGCGGCGAACGCGGAAGTCGAACGCGCGGGGCGGCTGACCCGCCGCCGCCCCGCTGATCACTGGCTCGTTGCCCGCGGGGCGGCTTCCCCTCTTTCGTGTGCGCAGGTGGGAGTGGTCGATGCTGGGTTTGTGGCGCAAGATCCGCCGGACCGGCCGGATCGCCGAGCCCGCGCCGGAACGTCCGGGCGCCGTCGTGGCGCTGGGTGATTCGGTGCAGGTGCGGCATGTCGACGCCGGATCGTGCAACGGGTGCGAGGTCGAGATCGCGTCGGCCTTCGGCCCGGTCCACGACGCCGAGCGGTACGGGGCGCGGCTGGTCGCGTCGCCGCGGCACGCGGACGCGTTGCTGGTGACGGGCCCGGTGACGCGGAACATGGCCGAGCCGTTGCGCCGGACGTATGACGCCGTGCCCGGTCCGAAGGCCGTCGTCGCGGTGGGGGACTGCGCACGGAACTGCGGCGTGTTCGCGGGCGCCTACGGCGTGGCGGGCGCGGTCGCCGACATCGTGCCGGTCGACCTCGAGATCGCGGGCTGCCCGCCGCGGCCGGAGGCCATTGTGGAGGGTCTGCGGAAGCTGACCGGTCGGTGAACCTCACGGCGATGAGCCTCGGCGTGGCCGGGGCGTTCGGAGTGCTGAGCGCGTGCGCGGGGCTGCTGGTGCCGCGTCCGGCGCGGGCGGCGGTGGTGGGCACCGGGACGGCGCTGACCGGTGCGGCCGGGGCCACGGCGGGTGCGTCCGCGGTAGCGGGGACGTCGTTTTCCGTTTCCTGGCAAGGGATTCTCCCGCTTTCCGGGGTTTCGCTGACGCTCGACGCGCTGGGCGGCCTGTTCGCCGCGGTGATCGGCGCGGTGGCGGTCGCGGCCGGGATCTACGGCGTCGGCTACGCCAGGGGCGGCCTCGATTCCCGGGTGACCCAGGCGGTGTTCCCGTTGTTCGTGACGGCGATGCTGCTGGTGCCCGCGGCGGCGAGTGCCGGGACGTTTCTGGTGTGCTGGGAGCTGATGGCCGCGGCCTCGCTGGTGCTGGTGCTCGCGGAACACCGGCGGCGGCCGGAGGTCGCGGCGGCGGGCCGGTGGTACGCGGTGATGACGCACCTCGGCTTCCTGGCCATCCTTTGTGGACTGATGATCTTCGCCGCGTACGCGGGTGGTGACACGTTCGCGATACTGCGCCACGCGCACCTTCCCCCGGTGACGGCCGGGATCGTGTTCGCACTGACACTGACGGGTTTCTCGTCGAAGGCGGGCGTCCTTCCCCTGCACGCGTGGCTCCCGCGCGCGCACCCGGAGGCACCGAGCCACGTTTCGGCCCTGATGTCGGCGGCGATGGTGAACCTCGGTGCGTACGGCGTCGTGCGGGTCGGCTTCGATCTGCTCGGCGGCGGCCCGCGGTGGTGGTGGCTGCTGGTGCTCGGGCTCGGGGCCGTCTCGGCGGTGTACGGGATCCTGCAGGCGGCGATGAACACCGACCTGAAGCGCCTGTTGGGCTATTCGACGACGGAGAACCTGGGGTTGGTGCTGGTCGGCGTGGGCGCGGCCGGGATGTTCGTGTCCTCGGGACAGCGGACGCTGGCCGGGCTGGCGCTGGCGGCGGCGCTGCTGCACGTGGTGAACCATGCCGCGTTCAAGACCCTGCTGTTCCTGGGGGCCGGTTCGGTGCTGCACGGCACGGGCACTCGCGATCTCGACGCGCTGGGCGGGCTACGGGCCCGGATGCCCGCCACGACCGCATTGTTCGGTGTGGGTGCGCTGGCGGCGTCGGCGCTCCCGCCGGGGACGGCCTTCGTCTCCGAATGGCTGTTGCTCCAGGCGCTGATCCACGGGCTGCCCGCGGCCGGGGTGGCGACGGCGATCGCGATGCCGGTCGCGGTCGCGGCGGTCGCGCTGACCGCGGGACTCGCGGTGGCCACGTTCGTGAAGGCGTTCGGCGTCGGTTTCCTGGCCAGGCCGCGGTCCGCCGCGGCGGGAAACGCCCACGAGAGCCCGCCGAGCATGGTGGCGGGAATGGGCGTCGCGGCGGTGGCGTGCGCGATGCTGGCCGTGCTGCCGGCGTTGGTGCTGCCCGGCATCGGCGCCGCGTCCGGACTCGGCGATCCGGCGGTGAGCGGGGCGGTGACACTGCGGCTGGCCGGGGTCGCCGGATCGCTGTCGCCGTTGCTGCTGACGCTCGGGCTGCTGGCTGGGGGAGCCGTGGTCGTCGCCGCGTTGCGGGCCGTCGCGGGGCGAGGGGCGCGCCGGGCGGAAAAACGGCTCTGGGACTGCGGCGGTGGTCCGATGTCGGCGCGGATGGAGTACACCGCGACGTCGTTCGCCGAACCGCTGCAACGGGTCTTCGACGACGTGGTGCTGCCCGAGACCGACGTCGACGTCGACCACCACGAGGAGTCGCGCTACCTGGTACGGGCCGTGGAGTACCGGCGCCGGGTACCCGACCGGATCGAACGGTGGCTGTACCGCCCGGTGCTGACCGCCGTGACGGCTTGGGGCCGCGCGGGCAGGCGGCTGGCGACGGGCAGCGTGCACCGCTATCTCGGCTACGGCTTCTCGACCGTGGTGGGCGTGCTGATCCTGCTGGCGGTGACCCGGTGAGCGGGTTCTCGCTCGTGGCCGCGGTGGTGCAGCTCGTGGTGGTCATCGGCGGCGCACCGTTGCTGGTCGGGGCGATGCGCCAGGCACGGGCCCGGCTCGAGGGCCGGGCGGGCGCGGGGATCGCACAGCCGTGGCGGGATCTGCGCAAGCTGCTGCGCAAAGAACGCGTCGTCCCGCGCGGGACGAGCGAGGTGTTCCGCTTCGCCCCGCTGGTCCTGGTCGCCACGACGCTGGTCGTGGCGGTGGTGGCGCCGTTCGTGAGCACGACCTCGGTGGCGGGGCCGGTGGCCGATCTGTTCGCGGTGGTGGCGCTGCTGGCGCTGGGCACGGTGGCGCTGGCACTGGCCGGGCTGGACACCGGGACGGCGTTCGGCGGCATGGGCGCCAGCCGCGAGATGACGATCATCGCACTGGTCGAGCCGACGCTGCTGGTGGCGATCTTCGCGCTGTCGGTCCGGGTGGGCTCGACGAACCTCGGCGCCATCGTTTCGTCCACTGTGGACGACCCGGCGCGAGTGATCTCGCCGGTGAGCCTGCTCGCCGCGGTCGCGCTGATCGTGGTGATCGTCGCCGAGACCGGGCGCCTGCCGGTGGACAACCCCTCGACGCACCTGGAACTGACGATGGTGCACGAGGCGATGATCCTCGAGTACGCCGGACCGGACCTGGCCCTGATCGAGCTCGCCTCGGCTATGCGGCTGTCGGTGTTCCTCGGCCTGCTGGCGAATCTGTTCGTGCCGTGGGGCATCGCCACCACGGCCACCCCGCTCGCGTTGCTGGTCGGCGTGGTCGCGCTCGTGGTCAAGATCGGCGTGCTGGGCGTGCTGCTGGCGGTGGCCGAGGTGTTCCTGGCCAAGCTGCGGCTGTTCCGGGTCCCCGAGCTGCTGGCCGGGTCGTTCCTGCTGGCGCTGCTGGCGGTGGCGGCGTCGTTCTTCCTCGCCCAGGAGGCGTCGTGAGCGAAACCGGCTACGTGCAGCTGCTCGATCTCGCGGGCGGCGCACTGCTGCTGACCGCGGTGCTGATCCTGTGGCGCCGCGAGTTCGCGGTGATCGTGCGGGTGTTCGCGTTCCAGGGGCTGGCGCTGGCCGCGCTGGTCGCGGTGCTCGCCGCGCACGAGCACTCCGCCGAGCTGTGGATCGTCGCGGTGGGCGTCCTGGTGCTGCGGGCGGGAGTGCTGCCCTGGCTGCTGCTGCGGGCGGTGAAGGGCGATGGTGACGTTCCGCGCGAGACGGCGCCGCTGGTCAACGTCGCCTCGTCGCTGCTGGCGGCGGCGGTGCTGACACTGGTGGCGTACGCGGTGTCGCGGCCGTTGGTCGCCCTGGCGCCGTCGCCGGCGACCCAGGCCATCCCCGTCGGGATCACGGTCGTGCTGATCGGCTTCTTCGTCCTGGTGACCCGGCGCCGCGCGCTGTCGCAGCTCGTCGGATTCCTGTTGCTGGACAACGGGATCACCGCGGTCGGGTTCCTCACCACGAGCAGTGCCGGGCTGATCGTGGAACTCGGCGTGTCGCTCGACGTCCTGCTCGCCGTGCTGGTCCTGCGAATCCTCACCAGCCGGATGCGGGAGACCTTCGGCGGCACCGATCTCGACGAACTGCGGGAGCTGCGCGACTCATGATCACCCTCACCGCCTTCGTGGTCCTTCCCCTGCTCGGTGCGCTCGTCCACGCGGTGCTCGGCTGGCGGCGCGCCACCGCCTGGACCGGCGCCGTCACCTCGGGCCTGATGCTGGCCGCCGCGGCCGCCACCGCTGCCGACGTCGTCGGCCACGGCCCGCGCGAGGTGCTGGGCGGGCTGCTCCGGGCCGACGCGCTTTCGGCGTTCATGCTGCTGGTGATCAGCGTGGTCGCGCTGCTCGCCACCGCCGCCACCCCCGCCCACCTGCGACGGGAAATCGCCGCCGGCCGCGCGAGTGCCCGGACGGCGGCCCGGCACAGCGTGCTGGTCCACCTGTTCCTCGTGACGATGGGAATCGCCGTGCTGGCGGCGAACCTCGGCGTGCTGTGGGTGGCGATCGAGGCCACCACCATCGTCACCGCGTTCCTTGTCGGCCAGCGCCGCACCCGGCACGCGGTCGAAGCGGCGTGGAAGTACGTGGTGATCTGTTCGGCCGGGATCGCGCTGGCGCTGCTGGGTACATTGCTGCTCAACTACGCCGCGGCCCACGCGGGCGGCGGCATCGATCTCGCGTCCCTCTCGGCCCACGCGCACGGCCTCGATCCCGGGGTGACCCGGATCGCGGTGGCGCTGCTGATCCTCGGATTCGGGACGAAGGCAGGGCTCGCGCCGCTGCACGCGTGGCTGCCGGACGCGCATTCCCAGGCGCCGGCTCCGGTGTCGGCGCTGATGTCCGGGGTGCTGCTTTCGGTCGCCTTCTACGCCATCCTGCGGGTCAAGGTCATCGCCGACGGCGCGCTCGGGCCCGCCTTCGCCCGCACGCTGCTGACGGTCATGGCGCTGGCGTCCCTCGCGCTGGCCGCGTCACTGCTGCTGGCACAGCGGGACTACAAGCGGATGCTGGCCTATTCCAGCATCGAACACCTCGGCCTCATCGCGCTCGGGGCCGCGATCGGCGGCCCGCTCGCGTCGGCGGCGGTGCTGCTGCACATTCTCGGCCACGGGCTCGCGAAGGTCGTGCTGTTCCTGAGCGCGGGCCGCGTTCTGCAGGGCGTCGGCACCAGCCGCATCGACGGTGTCCGCGGCCTCGCCGTACGCGCGCCGGTGCTGGCGGGCTGCGTCGGGTTCGGGGTGCTGGCGCTCATCGGGCTGCCCCCGTTCAGCCTGTTCGCGAGCGAACTCGGCATCGTCCGGGCCGGGTTCGCGGCGGGTGGCATGGGCTGGGTCACCGCCGCCGCGCTGGTACTGGTGCTGGTGATCGCGGCCGCGCTGATCGGGCACACCGGCGGCATGGTGCTGGGCACCCCGCCGGAGGGCCCCGGCACCGCGACCGCCCCGATCGGGCTCTCCCGGGTCTCCGCGACGGCGCTCGTCGGGGGACTGCTGCTCTGCGCCGGGCTCGGCGTCACCACGGGCCCGTTGACCACTCTGCTGCACACCGCGGCCGGACTGCTGACGAGGACACCATGACCGACTCGACGATCCTCGCCCCCGGCGAGCTCCCCGCGCGGGCGGAAGCGTTGCTCGGCGAAGGGTTCCGTGTCGCGCTCGTCGCCGGGCACGACGACGGCGACCGGCTGCGCGCGGTGTACCTGTTCACCGCGGCGGGCCCGGACCGGCGCGTCGAGCTGCACGTTCCGCTGGACAAGGCCGATCCGCGGGTGCCGAGCCTCGCCGGGCTGTCGTTCCCGGCAGGCCGGTTCGAGCGGGAGATGCGCGATCTGTTCGGCATCGTGCCCACCGGCCATCCGCTGCCGCGCAGGCTGGTGCGGCACTTCCACTGGCCGCGGGGCTGGTATCCGATGCTCGGTGACGCCGGGGAACCGCCCTCGTTCGGTGACGTCGACGGCCCGTACCCGTTCCGGACGGTCGAGGGCGACGGGGTGTACGAGATTCCCGTCGGCCCGGTGCACGCCGGGATGATCGAACCGGGTCACTTCCGGTTCTCCGTGGTCGGCGAGACCATCCTCAACCTCAAGGCGCGTCTCTGGTTCGTCCACAAAGGACTTGAGAAGCTGTTCCACGGGCGAGGGCCCGCGGAAGCGATCGAGATCGCCGAGCGGATCAGCGGGGACACGGCCGTCGGTCACACGCTCGCTTTCTGCCTCGCCGTCGAGGACGCGCTGGACGTCGTGGTCCCGGACGACGCGCTGCGCCTGCGCGCGATCCTGCTGGAGCTGGAACGGATCTACAACCACGTCACCGACCTCGGCGCGCTGTGCAACGACGTCGGGCACGGCATCCTCAACGTGCACGCGCAGCGGGTCCGCGAACGGCTCCTGCGGATCAACGACCAGGTCACCGGCCATCGTCTGCTGCGTGGCGCCATCCATCCCGGCGGCGCCCGCGTCCGGCGGCTGCCCGATCCCGACGAACTCGCCGTGATCGGCGTGGACGTCGCGGAGATCGCCGGTCTCGCACTGGGCAACGCGGTGGTGGCCGACAGGTTCACCGGCACCGCGGTGCTCACCCGTGCCCAGGCCGAGGACCTCGGCACACTCGGCTATGTCGCCCGCGCCAGCGGCGTGCGGCAGGACGCCCGCGCCGACCATCCGGCGTCCGGCTCCGGGTTCACCCCGGCCGTGCACAGCCGCACCGACGGCGACGTACTGGCGCGCTTCATGGTCCGCGCCGAGGAAATCCAGGCCGCCATCGCGCTGATCACCCGGCTGGTGGCGGGCACCGGCGAACTCGGCCGGACGGTGGCGCTGCGCCGGTTCCCCGCCGCGCGCTCGGGGGTGGGCATCGCCGAAGGCTGGCGGGGCACGATCGTCCACCGGGTCGAAGTCGACTCCGGCGGTGCGCTGAGCCGGGTCAAGGTGGTCGATCCCAGCTTCTTCAACTGGCCCGCGCTCCCGGTCGCGCTCGCCGACACGATCGTCCCGGACTTCCCGCTCACCAACAAGAGCTTCAACCTGTCCTACGCGGGCAACGACCTGTAGGCCACCGTGCCGGTGTGGTTCTTCTCGCATGTTCGAGCACTTGCGAATTTCTTCAACTGCGCAGATCATCGCACCGTGGTGACTTCCCCGGTCAGGTCGACGTCCATGCGCGGTGCGCGAACCCGGCGGATCGCGGTCGTGGGTTCGGGTGCTGCCGCGGAATCCGTGGCGCGTGAGTACGCGGAACTGATCAGCGGTCTGGCCGGGATTCCGGCCAAGGTGCTCGACGGGGCTGACCACGGAACGATCTCTTCCGCGGAGTACGGCGCGATCCTGCTGGTCCACCCCGGTGCCGGTGCCGCGTCGGCGGCTCGGCGGCTGCGTGCGGCCACCGGGCTTTACGTGCTTTCGGACCAGGACGCCACCGCGATCGCGCTGACCGGCGCGCTGCTCGCGACGCTGGCCCGGCGCGGACGCGCACCGCGCGACGTGCGGGTCGTGATCGCCGGTGCCGAGCGGTTGCCCGGCCTCGCGCCGCTGCTGATCGCGGCCGACGTCCGCGACGTCACGCTGTGGAACACCGCCGACGGCGCCGTTTTCCCGTTGCACCAGATCGTTTTCGGCGCCGACGCCGTAGTGGACCTGCTCGGCGCGCTCCCCGGTGACATGGGTGGCGTGCTCGCCGTGAACACCGGCGACGACGTCCACGCCGCGCCGTGCGCCGCGGCCGGGCTGTTGCGTGCCGCGCTCTACGCGGAGGGCCGGGCCAGGGAGGTCGACACCTTCCACGTCGCGGCGGCGGTGCTGGCCGCCGTGGTCACCCCGGGGCGGGTGTTTTCGCGTGGAGCGGCGCGGGAACTGGCCGATCTGATCACCGAGGCCGTGCTCGCCTCGCTCGCGCCCGCGCGCACCGGATCCGGCTGAACCGCGCGCCCCGGCCGCGAAACGGCGGCGTCGACACGTACTGAAGAGTTGCAAAGTTATGAAACTGCCAACATGGTAGGTTTGCTAGATGTTGGGCAGTCCGGCGGGAAGGCGGGGACCGGTGAGCGAGTTCGCGAACGAACTGCGTCGGGGGATCGGGGAAGCACAGGACGCCACCCTCGCCGCGACCGAGGCCGGGCATCCCTACGAGGCCTACCTGCATCGCGTGCGGCTGGCCGAGCTGCTGGATCTCGCGGAGCGAAACGACGTCGACGCCACTGTGCTCGTCCTTCCCACGGTCCGCGCGGCACTGGCCGAGGACCGTGCCGCCCTCGAAGCGTGAACGCGGCGGCCGGGCTCGCGATCGCCGGTGACGGCAGCGCGTTGCCCGGCGCCGAGGGCGATCCCGGTGCGGTGCTGGCCGCGCTGAGCAGCGACGCGAGGTCGCTCCGCGACCACACCTCGTTGAACGCCTTCCCGGTGGCGGTCGCCGCCCGCGACGCCGGGGATCTGTCCGCCGCGGTGCGGGCGTTGCCCACCGGGATCACCGCGGTGTTCCTGGCGCGCACCGAAGCGGCGCGGGCCAGGGCGGCGCAGCGTGACCTGGCGGGCGGGGTCCCGATCATCACCGAACAGGACACGCTCGGCGTCGCGTTGGCGGCTTCCGTGCTGGTCGCCTTGCGGCGCAAGGACATCCCATGCCGATCCGGCCGGGTCGTGGTGACGGGAGCGGAAGCGGCACCACTCCTGGTCCCGCTGCTCATGGCGGCCGGAGTGGGCGACATCGCGTCATGGCGTCCGGCCGACGCGCCCGGCTTCCCGCTCGCGGCCATCACCCGCGACGCCGCGGCTGTCGTCGATCTGACGTGTGCCACCGGAAGCCGCACCATCGCCGAAGACCCGGCCCCGGCGGTGATCGTCCCCGATGATCCGTTCGCGCATCTGCTGGCGCTGCCCGGCCTGGTTCGCGCGCTCCGCGAGCGGCCCGATTCCCGGCGGCACGCCGATCCGCTGTACCAGCTCGAGGTTTATCGCGCCGGTGCGCAGGCGCTGGCGGCGCTGGCCCCGGTCGATCGGGTGCTGCCCGAGCTGTCCGATCCGGACCTCACCCGCCGCGTCGCCGACGCCGCCGCGGCGGCACTGAGCGGCCCTCGCCCTCGCTGACTGTCTCTTGTGGACTGTCCGATCAGAACTCGGGTTCGGCGTCGGCCCACGGTTGTTCGGCCTCCAGCTGGGTGGCCAGCGCGAGCATTGCCGGCTCGCTGCCGAGCCCGCCGACGAACTGGACGCCGAGCGGCAGCCCCTTTCCGGTGCGGTACAGCGGCACCGACATCGCCGGGCGGCCGGTGAGGTTGGCGAGCTGGGTGAACGGTACCGGCGCCAGGTTCGCGATGACCGTGTCGTTCCACGCCTTCGTCTTCGCGAGCGGCCCGGCGAGACCGAGGCGGAGCAGGACTTCGCCGATGTAGCGGAGCAGGTGCGGGGTGTCCAGCTCGCCGACGCGTACCGGCGGGCCTGCCAGCGCCGGGGTGAGCAGCAGGTCGTACTTCTCGTGGAACGCGGCGAGCGCCCGCGTGTGGGCGTTCCATCGGTGGTGCGCGGCGACGTACTCGGGGGCGCGCACCGCGTAGGCGGACGCGGCGAGCAGCCGGGTGTCCAGCTCGAAGTCCTTTGTGGAGGCTCCGGTCGTGCGCCGGATTTCCGCGATGGTGGTGGCGGACTGCGCGCACCACATCGTCAGGAAATCCTTGGCGAGCTGGGTGCCGTCGATACCGGGGTCGGCGGGTTCGACGTCGTGGCCCAGCTTGGCGAGGAGCACCGCGGCGCTGTCGACCGCGGCCACGGCGTCCGGGTGGACGGGGGTGCCGAGCGGGGAATAGGTCGTGTAGCCGATGCGCAGTTTGCCGGGTTCACGCCGGGCGAGTTCGGCGTAGGGCGTTTCGGGAACCGCGGCGAGGTACGGGCCGCCGGGGTCCGGCGTACGGGCCAGCACGTCGAGCATCGCCGCGGTGTCGCGTACGCTCCGGGACAGGACGCCCTCGGTGGCGGCACCGTGCAGGTACTCGGCGTGGTCCGGGCCGCAGGGCAGCAGCCCGCGGCCCGGTTTGAGGCCGAAGATTCCGCAGCAGGCGGCCGGGATGCGGATCGACCCGCCGCCGTCGCTGGCGCCAGCCACCGGGACCACGCCCGCGGCGACCGCGGCGGCGGAACCGCCGGAGGAGCCGCCGGGCGTGTGTCCGAGGTTCCACGGGTTGCGGGTCGGCCCGGTCGCCTCGGACTCGGTGACCGCCTTGGTGCCGAACTCCGGCGTCGCGGTCTTGCCGAAGATCACCAGTCCCGCACCGAGCCAGCGCCGGACGGCCGCGCTGTGCCGTGCCGCGGGCCGGTGCCGCAGCGAGCGGGAGCCGCTGCCGGTGGGCAGCCCCGCGTAGTCCTGGTGCAGGTCCTTGATCAGGAACGGTACTCCGGCGAACGGTCCGGAAAGGTCGGCCGTGGCGCGTTTCCTGGCGATGTCGTACATCGGGTACACGATCGCGTTGAGCGGCCCGTTGACCCGCTCGGCGCGCGCGATCGCCACCTCCAGCAGCTCGGCGGGGGAGACCTCGCCGCGTGCCACCAGCTCGGCAAGGCCGACCGCGTCGAACCGCCGGTACTCGCTGTACTCCACCGGACCACCGCCTTGGACTAGAGGTTCTAGTTTTAGGACGGTAGGCTATCCGGGGCTGAGGAACAACCCCCAGGATGGACCGATGGCACGACCGAAGCAGACGCTGATCAGCCGGGACGGCATCCTCCGCGCGGCGCTGCGGCTGGTGGACGAGCACGGCCCCGATGCCTTGTCCACCAACAGGATCGCCGCGGAACTGGGCGTCAAGGGCCCGTCGCTCTACAACCACGTCTCCGGGCGTGACGAGATCATCGAAGGGCTCCGGGAACTGCTCACCGCCGACATGGACCTCGCCGCGGCGGACCTGCGTCCCTGGACCCTGGCCTGCGACCGTGTCGCCCGTTCCTATCGCGCGTCGTTCGCGGCGCATCCCCACGTCGTCCCGCTGCTGACCGCCCAGCCGGTGCGGTCGCCGACGGTGCTGGCAGCCTACGACAAGGTGTTCGCCGTCCTGCGTGAGGCAGGCTGGCCCGAGGACGATCTCGTCCCGGTCGTGCGCGCGATCGAATACCTCGTCCTCGGCTCGACCCACGACCAGGCGACCGGCCTGCCCGAAGAAGCCGAGCGCGCCTTCGACGTCGGGCTGTCGGCGCTGATCGACGGTCTGGAACGGCGTCTGGCGGGTTATGGGGACGCGCGCGCCTCCTGAAATCGGCGTTCCTGTTTCATCGTGGCCGAGTTGTATGGGACGCGGCGCTCGATTCGGTCGTGCCCGGCCATGGGACGCGACGCCACCCGCGTATGCGGCAGGAAGGCTTATGGTGCAACGACCTTGATGCAGGCCGGGTGAGACGCCAACGCATGTTGCCGGCGTCCACCCGACGTCGACAACCGCCGGACATGCGAGGCGGACGCGGCCGCCCGCGTGTCCGGGGCGCCAGAATGGGCACCCCAGACCAGCTTGCCGCTGCCGCACCGGCGACCACTCTCACAGTTTCTCGCTACGGCCGCACGCAAACTGTCACCACCTACGCCACCGTCATCGAACGTTACGTCTCGCGATGGCCCATCGAGGGCGCCTTCACCGATGCCAAGCACACCACCGGCGCCGGAGAAGCCCGCAACCGCACCGAAAAAAGCCGTCAAGCACACCGCCTCACTCGCCATGATCACCCCAAGCCTCGTGACCATCCGGTACCACCTCGCAGGCCACTCATCCCGCGCCACAGCAGAACACCGAGCCCGCACACCCTGGTACGCAACGAAAAAACACCCCAGCTACCACGACATGACCACCAGGCTCCGTCGCGTCCTCATCGCAGCCTGACATCGTGCCGAGCCAAGCCAGCCGTCACCGAACGCCGCCGTATAATCGCGAAAGTCAAGCGGGGAATTTCACTCGATGATGTCGAACACACGTTCTATTCTGCGCGGTATGATGGTGACGTGTCCGGGAATCTGCCCACTCTGGAACCGCCGCAGGAGTTGTGGCGGCGATCCGGTCGTGAACTCGCCGACGAGGTGCGTACACGACTGGAGACCCTGTGGTGCCTGGACGCCGAACTCGGCCAGTACCTCACCGAAATCGACTCACGCGGCGCGTCCAAACTGTACGGCTACGGATCCACCGCCGCGTGGTTCGCCCACATGGCTCGGATGTCGCGCGGTGACGCCAAAAAGTATCTCGACCGCGCCCACGGGTTGAATCCCGGTCGTAACATCGACGGTACCGAACTCCCCGCCACCGCGCCAGCAACCGGCGCGGCCGCGCTCGACGGCGAGATCGGACCGCACCACAGCGACAAGATCCTCCGGTTCCTGAAGAAAGTCCCCAGCTTTGTGTCCTATGAGGACAGATCCAAGGCCGAGAAGATCCTTGTCGAACTCGCCCGTCACGCGACACCTCAAGAAGTGGTGAAAGCCGCTGACGAGTTGCTGGCGCGGATGGACCAGGACGGGAAGCCGCCAAAGGACCCGGATCCGCCGGAGCGGAAACCCGAGTTGCGGTTGCGGCAGCGGAAAGACGGCTGGTTCGACATCGACGGACAACTCGACCCCATCACCGGCACCCGCCTCAGCACCATCCTCGACCCGCTGGCCACCCCACGGCCCGCCGGAGAAGACAAGTGGCCCGACCTGCGCTCGGTCTCCGAACGCTACGGGGAAGCCTTCGGCGAAGCCATCGCCATGCTCGCCAACGTTCCCGACGTACGCGGCGGCGACCGCGCCCAACTCCTGGTCACAGTGACGCTGGAGGACTTGAAGTCGAAGCTGGGCACCGCGTGTCTGGACATGGTCAGCACCATCACCGCCAGCGAAGCCCGCATGCTCGCCTGCGACTGCCAGGTCATCCCCGCAGTACTGGGCACCAAGGGTGAACCCCTTGATCTCGGCAGAGCCAAGCGACTCGTCACTCCCGCGCTACGCAAAGCGCTGATCATGCGGGACGGTGGCTGCGCATTCCCCGGATGTCATCGCAAGCCCCGACATTGCGACGCCCACCATATTATCCCACCATATTATTATGTGGACACATGGCGGCCTGACCGTGCTCCGGAATCTCGTGCTCCTCTGCGGAGCCCACCGTGTGTCTCGAATGCGATCGGGAGGTTCTGATGTAGAAGCCAGAGTCGCCTGAGAGCAATGCTGTGCTGAAGATGAAGGTAGGCCCTTCGGCATCGTTCTGCAGGGGATGGTGTCAAACCGCCCTGAGCTGCTGCATTGAATGAGGTGTGGTGGTGAGCGTCAGGGAAACGTCACACGATTGATGTGGCAGGTGTGGTCCGGGAAGGCGAACGGCAGTGAACCGTCGATGACGTGTCGTAATGCATGAGATGACATCAAAACCGGGGGCTGGTGGGTCTCCTGGGATGAGTCAGGCGGGTGCCTGTGTATTGGCCTGGCGGTGTCCGGCATATAGGCGGCGCGAGCCCGGAACCAGGCTTCAGCATGGAACGAGAGAACCCCTCGCCCGGAAACAGTGTCCGACCGGTTGGGGTCGGTCGCGAGAGGGAGAGTCTCAAGCAGTGAAGAGCTGTGAGGGATGTGAGTACCGGTTGCCGGGCAGGGGGGCGGATCGACCCGTAGTAGCGGTGAAGCTCCTGTAATGGGGGTGGAGTGAAGGGGTCGGGTTGTCAGGTGTGAATGTCGTTGATCAACCACGAAGGTGGGATGAGTCAGATTGTCACATCAGGATCGTCGGGTAAAGCGTTTGATATTCCGAAAATGCTTGTGTGGGAGGCTTATCTGAAGGTGAAGGCCAACAAGGGTGCTGCTGGGGTGGATCGGCAGTCGCTGGCGGATTTTGCGCGGGATGAGAAGAAGAACCTGTACAAGATCTGGAACCGGATGTCGTCGGGAAGCTACTTCCCGCCGCCGGTGAGGGCCGTGGAAATCCCGAAGGCGGACGGTGGGGTGCGAGTACTTGGTGTTCCCACCGTGGCTGACCGGATCGCTCAGACCGTGGTCGCGATGACGTTAGAACCGTTGGTGGAACCGGTGTTCCACCAGGATTCCTATGGGTATCGGCCGGGACGGTCGGCGCTGGACGCGGTCGAGGTGTGCCGGAAACGGTGCTGGCAAAGTCAATGGGTGATAGATCTGGACATCCAGGGCTTCTTCGACAACGTCCCGCACGACCCGATCCTGGATGCGGTCAGGAAACACACGGACCTGCCGTGGATACTGTTGTATGTGCGGCGGTGGCTCACTGCACCCATTCAGCAGGCCGACGGAACATTGGTGGCACGGGATCGGGGAACCCCGCAGGGGTCTGCGATCTCCCCCTTGTTGTCGAACCTGTTCATGCACTACGCGCTCGATGCCTGGTTGGCACGAGAGCAGCCCCTGGTCAGGTTCGAACGGTACTGCGACGACGTGATCGTGCACTGCGTCAGCGAGAAACAAGCAAAGTATGTGCGAAATGTGATCGCGGCACGACTGTGGAGGTTCGGACTCCGGACCCATCCGGGGAAAACGAAGATCGTCCACTGTGTTCAAGAGGGCAGAACCGCTACTTCCCATGGCATGGAGTTCACGTTCCTGGGATACACGTTCCGTCCTCGATACGCACGATTGCGGGACGGTCGCTGGAAGTCTGGGTTTCTGCCCGCGGTGAGCAAGGCCGCCAAGAAGGCCATGGCTCGCGAAATACGCGGATGGCGCCTGGGCCGCCGCACCACCCTCAGCTTCAGAGAGGTCGCCGCGATGATCAACCGCATCGTGGCGGGCTGGATCAACTACTACGGGCGCTTCTACAAATCCGAGTTGATCAGCTTCCTGGGAAACCGGATCAATCCCCATCTAGTCCGGTGGGCCATGCGGAAATTCAAACACCTGCACCGCTGGCCGAAGAAAGCCCGAAGGCGAATCGCCCAGATCGCCAGCCAATACCCGGGCATGTTCGTTCACTGGCGCCACGGCGCACTCCCGGCAGGTTCGACAACGGGAGCCGTGTGACGCGAGAGTGTCACGCACGGTTCTACGAGCGGCGGCGGGTGAAACTCCCGCCGCCGACTCACCACCGGCTCCTCCACAAAGCCGACTGGACAGTCCGCATCGCCGAAGACGGATTGCCGGAATTCACCCCGCCCGACTACGTGGATCCGCTACGCACACCCCGAAGAAATAACCTCCACATACCCATCGCCCGTTGAACCCATGGTGGGCGTGGGCCATTGCTGGCGCCTTTTTGTGGTGGCTGGTCGGGTATCTGTTAGTGGTTACTGCGGCGGCGCCGGGCAGCAACCGGATCGCGTCGAGCACTGCTGTCCACGAGGTTGGACCCGTCTCCAGGGACAGGTCGCCCGTCAGGCCGCACGCGCGCCAAGCGGTCGTGGAACTCCTACCGGAACCGATTCAGGTCTCTGAGCGCCAGACCTCGACCGGCGTCATGCACACTGATCACGCAACCCTGGGATCAATCTTCCTTCCACAGCAAGAGAAATCATCGACCAAGGGCTGCTTTTATGATCAATTAGGGTGCGCCGTTCTGTCTAGCCTTACCTCAGCAAGGAGAGCACTACCGAGTCGCGAGACAGTGACCGGCTCTCCGCCACACGGTGCGGATGCCTTCTACTTACGCTGCTCGGCGACCAACCAGCACAGGCAGAAAGGATGACCGGCTGGGTCGGCGTATACCTGGAAGTCGTCCCCGGACGTGGTGCCGGCAGCCGCTTTCAGCACCGAGGCGCCGAGAGCCATGACCTGCTCGTGCGCTTCGGCGAAGTCCTCGACCCAGAGGTCGAGGTGCATCTGCTGCTGGGCCGGGCCGTCCGGCCATTCCGGTGGGACATGGTCGGGTGCGAGTTGCACGCCGATCCGCGGTGCGCCGTCCACCATCACCATGTGCCAGTCACCGTCTTCGTCCACCTCCCCGCCGAGCACTCCTGCCCAGAAACGGCTCTCCGCGGCGAGATCGGCCGCGTCGAAGGTGACGACCTGGTGTTTGATACGCATCATCGCAGTCTGCCAGGCTCTCCGCCTGTCGTGAACTTGTTCGCCGTGGCACCGGCCCACAACGTGATTTGCCGGTATCCCGGGGAACGGGCAGGACCATCCCCCGGGCGCGGGTTTCCCAGGAGTGGCACGGACAGTCAGCGGATCAGGCGGAAGAACCCGCGCACCTGCTCGATCAGCGACTCCGGCTGCTCCAGCGCGGCGAAGTGGCCACCATGCGGCAACTCCTCGAACCAGCGCAGGTCGGTGAACCGCAGCTCGGCCTCCCGTCTCGACGGGCGGGTTATGTCGCGCGGGTAGACCGACAGTCCGGATGGCGCGGTCACCTTGTCCCGGAAGTGGGCGAAGCTCTCCCAGTACAGGCGCGCCGACGACGTGGCCGACGCGGTGAACCAATAGACCGAGATCTCGTCGAGGATCGTCTGCCGCGACAACGCGTCCTCGGGATGGCCGTCGTTGTCCGTCCACGCCCAGAACTTCTCGGCGATCCAGGCGGCCTGCCCCGCCGGGGAGTCGGTGAGACCGTAGCCGAGGGTCTGCGGCCGGGTCGCCTGGATCGCCGAGTAACCCCGGCCCGTGCGCTGCATCTCCTTCTCGGCCTGAAGATTCGCCAGCTCCGCGGGCGTCGGGTCGTCGAACGTGCCCGCCGCCACCGATCCCAGGTTCAGGTGCACGCCGGCGACCCGCTCGGGCGCCACCTCGCCCAGCGCGCCGGACACCGCCGAACCCCAGTCACCACCCTGCGCGCCGTACCGTTCGTAACCCAGCGAGACCATCAACGTGTCCCAGGCGCGCGCGATGCGCGTGATGCCCCATCCGGTCGTCGACGGCTTGTCGCTCCAGCCGTACCCGGGCAGCGACGGCGCGACCACGTGGAAGGCGTCCGCCGGGTCGCCGCCGTGTGCGCGCGGGTCGGTCAGCGGGCCGAGGATCTCCAGGAACTCCAGCACCGAACCCGGCCACCCGTGCGTGAGCACGAGCGGGAAGGCGTCCGGCTCCGGCGAGCGGACGTGCAGGAAGTGGATGCCCAGCCCATCGATCGTGTCTCGGTACTGCGGGAACACGTTCAGCCGCTCTGCGAACCCGAAGTCGTAGTCCTCGGCCCAGCTACGGCACAGCTCCTGCGCATACGCCAGCGGCAAACCCTGTGACCAGTCGTCCACCGGCTCGCGCTCGGGCCACCGTGTCCGTCGCAATCGTTCACGCAGATCCGCGATCTCGGCTTCGGTGATGCTGACCTCGAACGGCTCGGCGGACATGGCAAGGTTCCTTACTGGTCAAGGCGTTGTCGGATCAGGAGACACGTCAATGCTGGATGCGTATCACACCCCGTTGGTGGACCGAGGTGACCTTCGGCGCAGCCCGCGTTGAGCGCCGGCACCCCGAAAGCTCGTCAAGCTGAGACAGCCGCGCCGCAGTTCCGTCACCGCGCCGAGCCGACGGGGATGTCGTCGATGTTCAGCCGCAACCAGACGTCGTCCACGAAAACGTTCAGGTCGGGGCCCCGGCCGACCACCTGTGCCGTTCTGGGCAAGGGCCGCCCGTCCGGCCCGGCCAGCCGGTACTTGCCGGTCACCTGGAACCGGTCGCCGTCCAGGACGCCGACCACCAGACGATCGTGGTCGGGCCGGTAACCGCCGTACAACGCGACACGGGACCCACCGACCGCGAGGGCCTTGGCGCCGCGAACGTCGTTGTGCCATCCCGTCACGGCGCCGTCGTGGACCCGGACGATCGGAAAGTCGTCGTAATAGCAGGCCCACGCCGTGTCGCCGTCGACGTTGAGTGCGTAGCAGTCCTCGATCGACCCCCACGCGCTGTCGTCCGGCAGAGAAAACCGCCAATCCTGGGTCAGGGCGGTGGAGAAGCGCGTCAGCCCACTCGCCCCCAGCGGAGGCCGGCCTTCCGAATCGCCCCAGCCGAAGTTGCCGTAGATCCCTTCGTCGAAGTATCCCACCCACGTCTCGCCCCGGCGGGTGGTCTGCACGTGCTGGATGCCGTCGCCGACGGTCTCCCCGAACACCACCGCTCCGTCGGAGTCGTACACGATCGCGTTGCGGTCCGGCCCTTCCGGCCGCCACCTGCACCGGGAGCCGACCACGAGCACCTGGCCGTCGGGCAGCGGCTGAACGGTGGGGTACGCCACCGAAAGAGACCTGATCCGCGCGGCGATGGCCATGTCCGGCGTGTGCACGGTCACGCGTGCCGTCACGGGCCTGGACGTCCGGGGCTCGGGGAAGGTGGCGCCTCCCGGCGTCGTCGTCCGCACCGTGAGTTCCGACAGGTCCTCCGGTGCCGCCCACAGCGCCACGACCTCGCCCGACGGGCCGACCGACGCGGACACCAGTTCATCGCCCGCTTGCGGCGCCACGAGCCGCGAGTGGTGACGGGCTCGGAGAGTCCCCTGCCGTGCCTTCTTCTGCCGCCGCTGAGCCCAGCCACTGATCACTGACACATTCGATCACGGGACCTACCAGCCGACGGCGGCGCCGTCCTTGCGGTGATCGGACGCGGCCCGGTAGATCCCGTTGACCGGTCCGTTCGCCCCGGTCGACGCCGGCCAGTCGCCCGGGCGCTCCGGGGTGAACGCGATCGCCTGGTAGCCGCCCATGCTGCTGCTCGACGGCGGGAGGAGGTGATGGCCCATCGCGGCGAGCGAGGCGCCGACCAGTTCGTGCAGTTCCCGTTCGAGGACAAGGCGATCGTGGAAGTGGTCGTGGTGGAAACGAGCGGCGTCGGTGGCGGCCTGCGGGTTCATGCCGAGGTTGACCATGTTGACCATCTCGAGCGCCTGGGCCTGGGCCTGTTCGCTGCCGCCCATGTTGCCGAAGGAGAGCACGGGCCTGCCGTCACGCGTGACGAACGCGGGCATGAGGGTGTGGAAGGGCCGTTTGCGGGGCGCGACGATGTTCGGCGAGGCGGGGTCGAGGTTGAACAACGCGCCGCGGTTCTGCAGCGGGAAGCCGTAGCCGGGAACCGTGACTCCCGAGCCGAACGTGTCGAAGTTGCTGTAGATGAACGATGTCATGTTGCCCCAGCGGTCGGCGGTGGTCACGTAGACCGTGCCGGAGTTGACCGCGCCGGGGACCTGGGGCGGGTGGGCGCGGGCCGGGTCGATCCGGCGGCACAGGTCGGCGGCGTGCGCGTCGGAGAGCAGCATGTCCAGTGGTACGGGGACGAATCGCGGGTCGCCGTTGTAGCGGTTCAGATCGTCGTAGGCGAGTTTCTTGGCCTCGATCAGCAGATGCCAGAACAACGGCGACCGCGGCCCCAGCGTGGCCAGGTCGTGGCCCAGCACCGGGACGAACTGCTTGATGACGTTCAGCATGATCAGCGCGGCGAAGCCCTGGTTGGCCGGTGGCAGCTGATGCATCCGATAGCCGTGGTAATCCACCGAGATGGGTTCGACCCATTCGGCGTGGAACGCGGCGAGATCGTCCGTGGTCATCGCGCCGCCGAGGCGTCGGCTCTTCGCGACGACGGCTCGGGCGATTTCGCCGCGATAGAAGGCGTCCCGGCCCTGCCGTTGCAAGGCGCGGTACGCGCGAGCGAGGTCAGGATTGCGGAAGATCCCGTACAGCGGAGGCACGTTCCCGTCGACCAGGAACGTCCGCGCCGAATCGGGATCCTTACGCAGCAGTTCGACCACGCCACCCCAGTCGTGGTGGATGCGCTCGGTGAGCCCGAAGCCCTGCGTGGCCAGTTCGACCGCAGGCTGCAGCACGACGTCGAAACGCTTGCGGCCGAAGCGTTTCAGCAGCTGGTCCCAGCCCTCGACCGCTCCTGGCACGGTCGCCGAGTCGATCCCCGTGTAGGGCATGCCGTTGGCGGCGGTGCGGCCTCGCGCGCGGAAGTACTCCGGCGTCCACGCGGCGGGTGCCCAGCCGCTGGAGTTGAGCCCGTACACCCTGCGGTCGGCGGCGGAATAGTGCAGCGCGAAACTGTCCCCGCCGATGCTCGCGCTGCCCTCCTCGACCAGTCCGAGCACGGCCGCGGTGGCCACCGCGGCGTCGGCGGAGGTGCCGCCCTCGGCGAGGATCTTCAGCCCGGCCTGGGCCGCGACCGGCTGGCTGGTGGCGACGACGCCGTTGCGCGCGACGACCTCGGCCCGGGTCTGCCCGCCCCAGCCCGCCGGACGGTCTCCGCGCACGGCGGCGACGGTGATCCCGGGTTCGGGGACCGCCGCGGTCGGCATGCCGAAGGGCGTCGCGCTGAGCGTCGGCCCGGTGGCAGTCCCCGGTCCGGCCGCCGCCGCGACGGCGGGACTCCCCTCGCCGAGCGCGGCCGCCGCGAGGGCCGCGCCACCGGCCTTGAACAGATCCCGGCGCGAAGGCCTGACCGGAGTGTCCACGAGCCCTTCCTTTCCCGCCGGGCGCGTCGGAAAGCCGCCTCGTCGAGCCGAGATCGGTAACCTGCCGGGATCATAGGCACCGTGGCCGGGGAGTTGTCCAGACAAATCACGCGGTCGGCTCCGGGCCTTCCGGCATCGGCGGCACGCTTTCGGCTAGATTGCGAGAGGTGTTCGGCCACGTGAAAAGGCAGCTCCGGCAAGTCGGCGAAACCGATCGAGAACTCGTCCGGCTCAGTGCCGCGCTCCCCCGCACCCGGGCTGACGACGTGCTCACGGCGGTCAGCGTCGCCGCGAACAAGGGCAGGCTGTGGTGGGCGGTCGGCGCCGTCCTCACCGCGCGCAAGGGCGCGACCCGCCGAGGCGCGTTGCGCGGGGTCGCCGCCATCGCGGGTGCCAGCGCGTCGGCGAACCTCGTCTGCAAGCTGCTGTTTCCCCGCCGGCGACCCGCCGCCGAAGAGGTTCCGGTGCACCGGAGGCTCACGAAGCGACCGACCTCTTCGTCGTTCCCGTCCGGGCACGCGGCCTCCGCCGCCGCGTTCACCACGGCCGTCGCCATGGAATCGCCGAAGGCCGGGCTCGCGATCGCCCCGCTGGCCGCCGCCGTCGCCTACTCCCGGGTGCACACCGGCGTGCACTGGCCGAGTGACGTGGGTGCCGGGGCACTGATCGGCGTCGCCGCCGGGCTCGCCACCCGGCACTGGTGGCCGCTGCACCCCGACGTTCCCGCTCGCACCGCGCACGACGCCGAAGCGCCGCTCATGGTCGACGGCGAGGACATGCTCGCGCTGGTCAACCCGAGCTCCGGGGTCGACGGACAGGACCCCACCGAGGACGTCCGCTACGCCTGGCCCAAGGCGACCCTGATCTACCCCGACCCTGCCACCGACATCCGCACCCAGCTCGAATCCGCGATCGCGGCGGCGGGCGGTACCGTCCGCGCGCTCGGTGTCGCGGGCGGGGACGGCACCGTCGCCGCGGTGGCCTCCGTCGCCGCCGAGCAGGGACTCCCCCTCGCTCTCATCCCGGCGGGCACGCTGAACCACTTCGCGCGCGACGTCGGCGTCCGCTCGATGCCCGACGCCGACGAAGCCACCGAAAACGGCTCCGCGGTCGGAATCGACCTCGGCGAGGTCGAGGTCGACGGGCCCAGCGGCCCCGACCGCCGGTGGTTCGTCAACACCGCCAGCCTCGGCGGCTATCCGGAAATGGTGCGGGTGCGGGAAAAACTCCAGGAGCGGCTGCCGAAATGGGCCGCGGGCGTCATCGCGCTCGTCCGCACGCTCCGGCACGCGAAGCCACTCCAGATCGAGCTCGACGGCAAACGGACCGCGGTATGGCTGATCTTCGTCGGCAACGGCACCTACGCGCCGAAGGGCGTCGTGCCCAGCCGCCGTCCGGCACTCGACACCGGCCTGCTCGACGTCCGGTACCTGCGCGCCGATCTGCCCTACTCGCGGGCCCGGTTCGTGCTCGCCACCCTGACCGACTCGCTCACCGCGAGCCACGTCTACCGGGAAGCGGACGTGTCGGAACTCGACGTCCGCGTGCTCGACGGAAACCGCAGGATCGCCACCGACGGCGAGGTAGGCCCGCTCGGCAACCACTTCCGCTTCCGGTCCCGCCCCCGCGCGCTGACCATCTACCGCAAGCCCTAGGGCGACACACCCCGGACCATCCGAAATCGATGGCCAACGCAATTCCCGCGCGACCATTCTAAAGTCGTGAATGGCACATTGAGGACGTTCAACGCCGCGAATGCGCCATTCACGGCGCTTTGACCTGGCACGGCAGGGTCCATCCTTTCGTAGGTACAGCACCAGGGTCGCCCGTTCTACATTGAACTCGCGCCGATTCTCCCGGTGCACACACCCCCACCGTTATTTCTTTTTCTGCATGCCCGAAGAAGGAGCCGAAATGCAGATCAGAAAATCATCGGCCATTGTCGCCCTGCTCGCCGCGGCCGGACTGGCGGCGACCGTCACCCAGGCTTCCGCCGCCGTGGACTCGCCGAAACACCATGCCAAGCACGGCATGGGCCTCGACCTCGCCGGGCTGAGGGCCGCCAAGGCGTCGAACGCCTTCACCGCGCACGCCGCCGCGCTTCCGGTCCGAGAGCGCATCGGCGCGCCGCCCGCCAGCTACGACCTGACGCAGTACGCGTTGTCGCCCGGCGACCAAGGGCAGGTCGGCTCCTGCGTGACCTGGGCTACCGGCTACACCGGATACGGCGTGCTCATGAAGGAACAGGGAATCGCCGGCTCGCCGATGGCCCCGATGTTCATCTACTCCCAGATCGCCAAGGGCAACGACCAGGGCACCTGGGCCTCGGTCGCGCTCCCGATGGAGCAAAAGCAGGGCATCGACACCAAATCCCACTACTGGCAGGGCGACTTCGACTACACCACCCAGCCCGACCAGTCCGAGCGCACCAACGCCGCGCACTACAAGCTGTCGGGCTACACCGAACTTCCCACCAGCGGCAGCTCGGCGAAACAGGCCATCGAAAACGCCATCTCGCAGGGGCAGCCGGTCCCGATCGGGTTCAGCGTCCACCAGAGTTTCATGGACCTCGACAGCTCGACCGCGAGCGACTACTCGTACCTGCCCGGCGACTCGTCCAGCGACCCCGTCGTCGGCGGCCACGAAGTGACCATCGTCGCCTACAACCAGCAGGGCGTGAAAATCGAGAACAGCTGGGGCAGCGGCTGGGGCGCGAACGGATTCGTGACCGTGCCGTGGGAATTCTTCAACACCGGGGACGTGGACGAAATCCACGCCATGGGCAAGCTCGTCCAGAACTGAACGCCCAACCTGGTTGGGGGGGGGGGGGGGGGTGGTGCGCGCCCGGCCCCCCGGGGGGGGGGGGGGCCGCGCGCGCGGGGGCGCCGCCGCGA
>NZ_JBHYIK010000057.1:51064-64939 GCF_042739735.1 Amycolatopsis sp. NPDC059027
CCCTCACACTCACCCACGCCCACGCGGAGGCGCGAGCCCGCGACTGAGCGGGCGCACGCCCGCTTCACTCGCGGCAAGCCCAGGGCGTCACAGTCGTCCGAACATGGGAGGAGCACAGCGGATTCGGACATAAGGTATCGTTCCGATGCCCGAGTTGCATTACTCCGTTCAGTGGCCGTTGAAATGGTGTCACGCGGGCTACGATCCTGACGCGCGACAACTCAATGATCCATCGAAAGGAGTGCCATGCTCGGCACGCTGGTCATAACCAGTCTAATCCTGTCCTCGTTCGCCGCGCCCGCCGCCTCTCCGACAACGTCGGCGCCGACCGAAAAGATCACCCTCGACATCAGGACGATCAACGGCTCCGGCTGCCCGGCAGGAACGGCCACCGCAGCAGCGGACGTCGCGCCCGACAACACCTCTTTCACCGTGTACTACAAGAACTTCAAGGCGCGCGCCGGTGATGGCGCACCTGCCACCGACTTCCGCAAGAACTGCCAGATCAACGTCCTCGTGCACGTTCCCCAGGGCTTCACGTACGCGATCGCAAGCGTCAGCTATCGAGGTTTCGCACATCTTGAAAATGGCGCAAAAGGACTGGAACAGGCGAATTACTACTTCACCGGAACTAGCCCAACGGCGCGCATCGCGCACCCGCTGAACGGCCCATTCCACGGGGCATGGGAAATGACGGACACCGCGGACGTGCTCGTCTACGCGCCCTGCGCCGAGGAACGCAATCTGAACATCAACGCCGAACTACGCGTGAACGCGGACGCGGCCGCGGCGAATTCGGTCAGTTACATCGAAATGGACTCCGAGCACGGGAGCGTGGACACCATTTACCACTTCTCCTGGAAGCGCTGCTGAGCCCCACCCCCACGGAGCGCAGGCCGTGGTCCGTGAATGCCACATTGAGGAACTCTGATTCCCTCAATGTGGCATTCACGGACTTCACGACGAGCTGATTCAGACCGTCCCCCGCTCGACGGCCCGGCCCGTCATCCGGGACCGCAGGCCGTCCAGCAGCAGCTCCAGCGCCAGTTCGAAGTCGGCGGGCCCGCCCGGCGCCTTGTCGATCGCGCCGGCGCTCGCGGCCTGCAACGCCGTCTGCTCCTCCACGGTGTGCCCGAAGACGAGGTGCAGGAGCGCGCGAGTGCCGACGTCGACGAGATCATCGGGCAGGCCACCGTCCCGCAACGCCCTGCGCAGCTGGTTGGCGGGCTCGCCCGCGCCCAGCCCGAAGGTGTACCCCGCGACGACCACCTCAGCGCCGTCCCGGTAGGCGAGCATGGCGTCCCGCAGTTCGTCGCAGACCTCGACCACGCGCCGGTCCCACGCCCGGGCCCGGCGCGGCCGCCTGCCCCTGGCCAGAATCTCGTCGGCCACCGCGGCCAGCAGCGTCTGTTTGTTCGGCACATGGTGGTAGAGCGCACTCGGCTGCACGCCGAGGTCGGCGGCCAGCCGCCGCATCGTCAGCGACTCCAGCCCGTACTCGTCGAGCACCGTGATCGCCCGGTCCACGACGTCCTTCCGGTGATAGCGCACGCACACCCCTCCCGTTGACCTCTCGACTCCCCCAGTTTAACCTGAACGCAGTTCAGGTGAACGCCGTTCAGGTCGCGGAGCCACCCAACGCCGGGAGAAGAACCATGAAAACCGCCTTCCACCAGCTCGCCGAAGAGATCCTCGCCGGGATCCCTGCCACGCCCGAGGACGCCCTCGCGGTGCTGCGCGCCGACGACGCCGAGCTGATGTCGCTCGTCGCGGCCGCCGGCACCCTGCGCCGGGCCCACTTCGGCAACACGGTGAAGGTGAACTACCTCGTCAACCTCAAGTCGGGCCTGTGCCAGGAGAACTGCAACTACTGCTCGCAGGCGCTGGGTTCCAGCGCCTCGATCCTGAAGTACTCGTGGCTGTCCACCGACGAAGCGCTCCAGCAGGCCGGTGCCGGGCTGAGCGGCGGCGCGAGCCGGGTGTGCCTGGTCGCCTCCGGCCGCGGACCGTCCAATCGGGACATCGACAAGGTCACCTCGATGGTCGGCGAACTCAAGGAGCGCTACCCCGGCGTCGAGGTCTGCGCCTGCCTCGGCCTGCTCGCCGACGGCCAGGCCGAGCGCCTCAAGGAAGCCGGGGTGGACGCCTACAACCACAACATCAACACGGCCGAGAGCAACCACGAGAACATCGTCCAGACCCACACCTACGCCGATCGCGTGGCCACCGTGGAGAAGGCGAAGGGCGCGGGGATCTCGCCGTGCTCTGGCCTGATCGCCGGGCTCGGCGAGACCGACGAGCAGCTGGTGGAGGCGTTGTTCGCGCTCAAGGAACTCGACGCGGATTCGATCCCGGTCAACTTCCTCATGCCCTTCGACGGCACCCCGCTGGAGAACATCTGGACGCTCTCCCCCATTCGCTGCGTGAAGATCCTCGCGATGGCCCGTTTCGTCTGCCCGGACAAGGAAATCCGCATCGCAGGCGGCCGCGAGATGCACCTGCGCTCGCTGCAGCCGATCGCGTTGCACATCGCCAACTCGATCTTCCTCGGCGACTACCTCACCTCCGAAGGTCAGGAAGCCAAGACGGACCTGGAAATGATCCGTGACAACGGTTTCGTCGTGCTGGGCTCCGAGGAAGACCTCGCCCAGCGCGTCGAGCAGTCCGCCGACCCGGTGATCCGGCGGCGGGGCGCCGGGACCGACGTCCTGCCCAACGCGTGAGCGCCCCGGACCTGCTCGCGTTCGACCGTGAGCACCTGTGGCATCCCTACACGTCGATGACCGATCCGGTGCCGACGCGGCTGGTCACCGGCGCGTCCGGGAGCCGGATCACCCTCGACGGCGTCGGCGAGGTCGTCGACGGGATGGCGTCGTGGTGGTCGGCCATCCACGGCTACCGGCACCCGGTGCTCGACGAGGCGGTGCGCCGCCAGCTCGGCCGGATGGCGCACGTGATGTTCGGCGGCCTCACCCACGAGCCCGCGGTCGAGGTCGCCCGGCGCCTGATCGACCTCACGCCCGCCGGGCTGGACCGCGTTTTCCTCGCGGATTCCGGCTCGGTGAGCGTCGAGGTGGCGATGAAGATGTCGCTGCAGTACCAGCGCGGCACCGGCCGTCCGGAGCGAACCCGGTTTCTCACGGTGCGCGGCGGCTACCACGGCGACACCTTCGACTGCATGACCGTGTGCGATCCGGACGGCGGCATGCACACGATGTGGTCCGGAGTCCTGCCGCAGCAGGTGTTCGGCGAACGCCCGCCCCGCTCCGCGAACGACGTCGATGCGTGGGCGACGGGGTTCCGTGAGCTGGCCGCCGAACACGCCGACCGGCTCGCGGGCCTGATCGTGGAGCCGTTGCTGCAAGGTGCTGGGGGTATGCACCCGTACGCCGCCGACTGCCTCCGCGTCTTCCGTGAGGTCGCCGACGAGCACGGTCTCGTGCTGATCTTCGACGAGATCGCGACCGGTTTCGGCCGTACCGGAACGCTTTTCGCGTCCGAAGCCGCCGATGTTCGCCCGGACGTGTTGTGCGTCGGCAAGGCACTCACCGGCGGCTACCTGTCGATGGCGGCCGTCCTGTGCACGGCCGAGATCGCCCGCGGTCTTTCCGCCAGCGATTCCGGGGTTCTCATGCACGGCCCGACGTTCATGGGAAATCCGCTGGCCTGCGCGGTCGCGGCCGCCAGTCTCGACCTGCTCGCCGACGGGGATTGGGCGGCCGACGTCCGGCGGATCAACGCGGGATTGCAGGCGCTGCACCAGATCGAGGCTTCCGACGTGCGAGTGCTCGGCGCGGTCGGCGTGGTCCAGCTCGATCATCCCGTCGACACGGAGAAGGCGACCGACGCGGCACTGGCCCATGGCGTGTGGCTGCGCCCGTTCCGCGATCTGATCTACACCATGCCGCCGTATGTGTGCACGGAGGAGGACATCGCCGCGATCTGCGCGGGGATCGCGGCCGCCGCGGAGGTCGCATGACCGGCTGGACGGACTGGTTCGCCGAACAACGAGCCACACGCGAGGAAGCCGGGCTCCAGCGCACCTTGCGTCCGCGAGCGGCCGACGACGACGTCATCGACCTCGCAGGCAACGACTACCTGGGCTTGAGCCGCCACGCCGAGGTGCGCCGCGCGGCCGCCGAAGCCGCCTTGACCTGGGGCGCGGGCGCGGCGGCCTCCCGGCTGGTGACCGGCACGACGACACTGCACACCGAACTGGAACGCGAACTCGCCGAGTTCACCGGGCGCGCGGCGTCGCTGGTCTTCTCGACCGGCTACCACGCCAACCTCTCGGCCGTAACAGCGTTGGTGGACAAGCATTCCCTCGTCGTCTCCGACGCGCACGCACACGCCTCGCTCATCGACGCCGCCCGGCTTTCCCGCGCCGCGATCGAGGTCGTCCCGCACAACGACGTCGCGGCGGTGCGGGCCGCGCTGTCCCTGGCGAACGGCAGGCGGGCGATCGTGCTGACCGAGTCGATCTTCTCGGTGCTCGGCGACGCCGCCCCGATCGTCGAACTGGCCGGGGTCTGCGCCGAGCACGGCGCGCTGCTGCTCGTCGACGAGGCACACGGACTCGGGGTGGTCGGCGACGGCGGTCGCGGTCTCGTCCACGCGCGCGGTCTGGCCGGGCACCCGAACGTGGTGATGACCGCGACGCTGTCGAAATCCCTTGGTGCGATGGGCGGTGCGGTGCTCGGCCCGGCCGCGCTGATCGACCACCTCGTCAACCGGGCCCGTCCGTTCATCTTCGACACCGGCCTGGCGCCCGCGCCCGTCGCCGGTGCGTTGGCCGCGCTCCGCCTGCTGCGCCGGGAGCCCGATCTCCCTTCGCGGATTCACCTGCGTGGCGCGGAATTGGCCGACCGGCTCGGCGTGCGGCCGTCGGCGGGCGCGGTGCTCTCGGTCCCGATGCCTTCGCCGCAGTGTGCCGTCGCCGCCCAGGCTTCGGCGCTCGCGGCCGGAATCCGGGTCGGATGCTTCCGGCCGCCGTCGGTGCCCGACGGCGTCTCGCGGCTCCGGATCACCACCCAGCTCGGCGTCACCGAGGCTCAGTGGGAACACGCGGCGGACGCACTGGCCCGCATCGTCGGCGAGCGAATCTACGCGAACGCTGTCTCCACTGGATGAGGTCCATAACTCATAGCGAACTCATAGCGGACCGTCTTGTTCGGTCCAAGCCACCTGAGACGGGCGCAGCCCAGACACCAGGAACTCGTGAGCGGCCTTCCTGGCCGTCTCGACCGGGATCTCCGCGTCGGCCGGGTACTCCCGGGGGTTGTTCATGTAGTAGTACAGGACTTCCCCCCCGGGCGGGAGCGGGAATGTTCCGCCCCTCGAGTACGCCCCGTTCGGCGCGTCGTCGCCGACGTAGCGCAGGGTTGCCCGTTCGCCGTCCAACCCCACTTCGAGCCACGACTTGTCCGGATCGCCATCCGTGTACAGCTCGGCAAGCGTCGGACCGTTCATCGCCGCCACGGTGTCCAGAACTCGGTCGAGATCATCCGCTGTGGTGACTGTGGTCGCTCCGTTGGCGTTGCGGTCGTACCAGGCTTCGATCATGGCTTCTTTCCCTGTCCCAGGTAAGTTGTCCCCGTCGCTTGTCCGTCCGGCGAAGTCCCGTACACGGTGAGCGCGCTTCCTTGGGGCAAGATCTTAGGTAACAGCGTGTCACAGCCGAACGGCCCTATGCACACTTCGTTGTTGACAACCACAGTGGCGTTGGTGATGCCCTGATTCCGCATGTGAACGGCTAGCTTGACCTCAACGTCGGCGACTGTGGCGGGCATCCGCCGGGCTCCCTGGTCCTTGAAGAACTGGACGGCTGCGGCTTCCATCTCGTCGCGTCCACTCACGATGTGTCCTACGTCCCCCTCGCCCGAGCCGGCGACCCACTGCCCGTGCGTCTTTTGTCGCTCCTCCGGCTGGACAGGCCGGGGAAGCGCTCGTCTCAGCTCGTCGATGCGTGCTTGAGAAACCGGGGCGGGCTTCGCTTGCGCTGGTGTGGTGTGCACACCAGGTCGGCCACGGGCGATCGTCCGCTGTGCCTGCGGAGCGGCTTGCGCATTCGATGGGCTCTGCGCTCGTCCTAGGCTCGCCAGATAGGCCCGTAGCCCTTCAGCGATCTCGCTGATCTGCCCGGCCTGCTGCTCAGCCTCCGCTCGGGCTTGCTCGAACATCGCCGGAATGTCGGCGATCGCACTCCCTGCCGTCTGCGCGGCGAGGATCGTAGCCGCCTCGGCGACGCCTGCGGCAGCGTGGATGGCCGCCTCCTGCGCGGCATCGATCGCTGCGATCGCCTTGGTTACCGCGGCGACAAGGTCGGCTAGAGCGCTCACGCCTCAGCCCCCTCAAACCCGAGGAATAGCGTTGCGACCAGGTTCTACCGGCCGGAACGCTCACGAGCCCTTCGGCGCTCCTGATGCGCGGCGGTCATGCGCCCCAATGTGGCGTTCGGTGCGTTGGACGCACCGAACGCCACATTGGGGCGTTTGAACCGTTAGGCGAAGGCCAGGGCGTCGAACTCGCGGTAGCGGACGCCGGTGTGGAAGGCCGTCAGCTCCGACTCGGTGAACACCAGCTCGACATCGCCACCGGAGGCGGCGGTCGCCTTGCGGAACGCCCAGCAACCGTCCGCCCGGCGCGTCACCACGAGGACACCGCGACTGTCGATACCCGCCCGGACGTCATCCTGGTAGGCGTCGAACTCGTCCTCGGTCAGCACCAGACGGTGATCGTCCGGCGCACCGAAGACCTTCTTGTCGTCACGGATCTCGACACGGCCGTTCCGCCGGGCGACCCGCACGCAGTCCTTGTCGGGGTTGCTCGCGGTGGCCTTGCGGAAATCGTCCTCGCGGAAGGCCTTCGGGGTGACAGGGTTCATCTATGTTTCTCCTAGCGGGACGGGGATGAGGATCGGTCCTTGAGGCCGCGAGAGACCTCGCGCAGGAACTTCCTGGTTTCCTCGAACTTGAGCGCGGCGTTGGTGAGCCGAGCCCAAGCGGCTTCGTATGCCTTCAGCGCCTTTTTGTCGTCGAGGTAGCGGATCTCGGCTTCGCCCTCGATGTAGGCAAGCTCCAGCGGACCCGCGACGCCCGGCGAAGGCACTCGCATCAACGTGAATCGGGAAGCGACCGGTGAGCGGCGGCCAAGCGGCTGATCGAACGGCATCAGCTGAAGGTGAATGTTCCGCCGGTTGGACAGCTTGATCAGGTGGTCGATCTGCTCACGCATCACGTCGGCATCGCCCCAGACGCGGCGAATACACGACTCGGAGAGCACGAACTGCAAGATGGGCGGCTCGTCCTTGTCGAGGATGTCCTGCCGCGCCAGCCGAGCCGTAATGCGATCTTCCAGGGTGACGTCACTGAGTGCGGGCGCGTCCTCGTGCTGAGCGCGGACATAGGCCTCGCACTGAAGAAGCCCGGGAACGACCTCGACCTCAAGCACCCGCAGCTGGTCGGCGTGCTTTTCCAGATCGATGCGGAGGCGGATCTCTTCGGCGTAGGCGCGGTTGTGGCCGGTGGTCCAGAAGCCGCGCTTGTGCGCGTCGCGGCGCAGGTCGCGGAGGGACTGCTGGTAGCCCTCGTCGGTGAAGCCCAGCTTCCCGGCCAGCAACACGAGGTCTCCGGGCGAGATGCTGCCGCCGCCCTGGATCAGGCTGGAGATCCGCGCCTGACTGGTCTCGATGAGCTCGGCGGCATCGGCCTGGGAAATGCCCGCTACCTCGATCATGTGCGCGATCTCGTGCCCGAGCAGCAGTTTCCGGGCCGTACGAACAGTGGCTGCCATCGACATGGCCTCTCCAGGTATTCGACGAGCGGCGCCGTCTGGATCGGCCGGACCTCCCTTCCGGGAGAGCCTATCGTCCGACGCCACTCGAACGGATGGGGTACCAAAGCTTGATATTCAGACTTAAGTCGTTCAAGCTAGGTTCGTCAAGTTCGGGTCACACTAGCTGAGTAGCGAAGCTAGCGCATCGGGGAGGACACCATGGAGTCAGGGCCGATTTCCTTGACCAGCAAGCGAAAGCGGGGACGGCACTCATGACGTGCGTCCTGGCCCCGGCGCGATCCCGTCGCACCGCGTACGGCTACATGCAGGTGCCGAACACCGCCGCGGACGAGAAGGTGTGCCTGCTGGAGCAGGCCCTGCGCGACTTCGCCTACGACCACGGACTTCGGCTGGCCGGTCTGTTCTTCGAGTTCTCCCGCGGTTCGCACAAGGCGTTCGACGAGCTCCTCGCCACCCTGCGCCGGGACGACACGCACTACGTCGTGGTTCCGACCTGGCAGCACCTCGCACGGAGCCTGCTCCTGCAGAACCTCATGCTGGAACAGCTGGAGTCCACGGCAGGCGCCGAGGTCTTCGTGCTCCGCGAGAGCCAGGAGCAAGCCGGGCCGGAGCTGTCATGGGCGCGGTGATCCATGTCGATCCCGCGGCGATTCACCCGGTCGTGGAAGGCGTGTGGCATCACGCGCGGCTGACGCGAGTGCCCGAGCCCGGCGAGGTCATCACCATGCTGTGCGGCGCCTCCGCGGCCGCCGAGTTCGAGCAGTCGGGCAGGCGAGACGCCCACGGCGCGCCGCACACCTGCTGGGCGTGCGACCTGATCTACCGCCGCGAACACGGCCTGGACGTCTGGCCCGGCCATCCCGCCCTCCACGGACGACCGGTGCCCCACCCCCGCGGCACCACCCGAGGGGCGGCGCATCGAGCATGACCAGCGAAAGGAATCCGGTGGAGAACGAACAGAATCCGGTGGTACGCGAGCACCGTGCCACCCCCGCCGCCGTCGCGCTGGGGCTGGGCCTGCGCGCCGCGCGGGAGGAACGCGGAGTACGCCTGCGCGCGCTGGCCGGAGTGCTGGGCCTCGAGCCCGCCACCGTGTCGACGATCGAACGGGCGACCAGGACACCCAGCGTCGAATACGTCACCCGGGTGCTCGGTTTCCTTGCGGTCAAAGGAAACGAGTACCGGCGGCTGATGCTGCTCGCGCAGCACCTCAAGATGCCGAACTGGGTCGATCCCGGCCCCGTCGAGTACCCGGCGCTGCTGCTCGAGTACGAGCGGACCGCGACCACGATGCTGACCTGGGCACCGCGCGTGGTCCCCGATCTGGTCCAGACGCCCGACTACGCCCGCGCGGTGCTGGACTCGGAAATCCTCACCGGCGACGAGGTGGCGCAGGGCCTCATGATGCGGCTGGTCCGGCACGAGGCGGCGCTCGCGGGCGACGCCCCGGGTGCGGTGACCATCCTGCTGGCGGACAACGTGCTGGAGCACCGGGTCGGCGGCCGCGGTGTCCTCAAAGGACAGCTCGGCCACCTGCTCTCCCTGATGGAAGAGGGCCTGGTCGAGGTGCACATCGTGCCCGCAGAGCCGGCGGGCCAGCCGGGGCTGCTCAGCCCGTTCACGATGTTCGGCTTCCCCACCCGCATCCCGGTGGTCGGCGTCTGCCACGACCATTTCTACGCCTACGTCACCGAACAGAGCGCCATCGACCGGTACCAGGCGACCGCGGAACGCCTGCTGGAGCGAGCGCTCGACGAGCCGACAACCCACGCCCGCATCAGCGAAATCATCGCCAAGACGTGACCACGCCCCGCAGGGCCTGCTTGTCGGGTTTGCCCAGCGGGGTCGTGGGCAGGGCGTCCAGTACCGTGAAGGTGGCGGGCACCGCGTCCGCGGCGAGCCGATCGGTGGCCCACTCGCGCAACTGCCCGCAATCGACGCCTTTCGCGACAACGAACGCGTGAATCGCTTCGCCGGTCCGGTCATCGGGGGCGCCGACGACCGCGGCTTCCCGGACCGCCGGGTGCCCGGTCAACGCGTCCTCGATCGGGCCGGCGTAGTGGTTGTAGCCGTTGACGATGATCATGTCCTTGAGCCTGCCCACCAGGTAGAGGTAACCGTCGGCGTCGAAGCGGCCGAGGTCGCCGGTGTGCAGCCAGCCGTCGCGCAGCGTCGTGGCCGTCAGCTCCGGCCGTTTCCAGTAGCCCGGCATCACCGAGCCGCCCCTGACGCACACCTCGCCGACCTCACCGACGGGCACCGTGGTCCCGTCCGCCGCGCGCAGTTCGACGGAGACCCCCGGCAGCGGTTTGCCGACCGAGGCCAGCAGTTCGGGACGATCCGCCATCGCGGCGGCGTGATCGGCGGCGTCGAGCATCGCGATCGCGGGCGCCTCGGTGGTCGCGTAGGTCTGCAGCAGTCTCGGGCCGAACCGGTCCAGCGCCTGGCGCAGCCGGACGGGTGCGATCGGCGCACTTCCGTAAGTGAGGAACTGCAGGGTCCCGAGATCCGCGTCGGTGTGATCAAGCAACCGGTACAGCCATGACGGGTAGAGATAGGTGACCGCGAACGGGGCTCGGCGAACCGCTTCGACGAACTCGGCGGGGTGGAAACCGTCGAGGATCTCGACGGTGGCGCCGAACCGGAGCATGTTCAAGGCCGCGTCGCCGGAGCCGTGCGCGAAGGGCGTGACGAGCAGGAATCGCAGGCCTTCCGGCATTTCGGCGGCACCGGTCCCCCACGAACGGGTGGCCGCCCCGAGTGCCTGATAGGTGCTCGGTACCCCCTTGGGACAGCCCGTGGTGCCGCTGGTGTAGAGCACCCGCGCGACGTCCTGCTCGCGCGCGGCCACCGGCAGCGGGTCCTCCGGTTCGGCCCGCGCGGCCGCGGTCAGCTCGTCCACCGTCAGTACCAGCGGCAGGTCCACGTCGAGCGGTTCGGCGGAAACCAGCGCGACGGCACCCGAGTCGGCGGCCACGTCCCGCGGGTCCGTCAGCCCGGGCACCAACGGGGTGAGGCGCAGGCCGAGCAGGAACGCGGCGAACCGGCAGGTGAACGCCTCCGGGCGGTTGCCGGCGATGAGCAGCAAGCCGTCGCCGCGCCGCAGGCCGTACCGCCGCAATGCCCGCGCGGTCCGATACACGGCCGCGAGCAACTCGGCATAGCCCAGCTCACGACCTCGGCAGGACAGCGCGACCTTTCCCCGGTGTGCCGCCAGTGCTTCGAGCGCACTGCTGACGTACCACGCTGGAGCGTCCTCGGCCATCGTCGCCCTCCTCATTAATCTAACGCCATTAGATAAATGGTAGGGTACGGCGATCTTCATGACGTCCGCAAGGAGGTGGCATGCCGCCGCGACGAGGCAGGCCACCCGCGTCCGAGGCCAAACTGCGCCCGGACGCCATCGTGGCCGCCGCGCTGGCGACGTTGCAGGCCGAAGGGCTGGACGGGCTCACGATGGGACGGGTCGCCGACCGGCTCGGGGTTCGCACGGCTTCGCTGTACTGGCACGTCCGCAACAAGGAGGAACTCCTCGACCTGCTCGTCGACGCGGTCGCCGCGGCGCAGGACCTCTCCCGGCACGTCGACCCGGAGGACTGGCGCGTCAGCCTCGTCGCGATCATGCGGGCGATGCGGCAGCACATGCTCGGCTACCGCGATTCGTCCCGGCTGTTCGCCGGACGGTTCAGCACCGCGCCCGGCCAGGTGCGCAACATCGAGACGATCCTCGGCGTGCTGCGCGGCGCCGGACTGTCCACTCGCGACTCCGCGTACATGACGTTCCTGTTGTCCACCTTCCTGATCGGGTTCGTCGACGGGGAGCAGGCACCGCTCTCCGCGGCGGTCAGCGGCGGCCGTTCCGCACGGTCCTATTTGGACGAACTCGGGGGCGCGCTGGCGTCGCTGCCCGCGGACTCGTTCCCGCATCTCGTCGCCTCGGCCGCCGACCTGGTCGCGCCGGATCTGGACAGCCGGTTCGAATTCGCCCTCGACCGGTTGCTGGACGGTGTCGAGGCGCTCAGGGAAGGCCGTGGACACTGACAGGCCACCCGGACACCGTGCGTTGCCCTACCGCATCGCGTCGGCGAACGGTCCCAGCCCGGGTATCGTCGCGAATTGCCCCGCGTAGACGAAGTACGCGATCAGTATCCCGGCGAATGCCGCCGCGGGGCCGTCCAAGCGCAGCGGGGGCATTTGTTCGCTTGACATTTCGGTCAACCCGGCATAGGGATCGACGCGCATCTCGGTCACACTGGCGTGAGCGATCCAGTTCCACTCCCCGTTTTCCTGTATCCAGGTCGATCGGTCGGTGACGACTACGCGCAACGGGCCACAAGCGCGCCACTGCGGGGCCGACTGGTTCATCGCCTGTCGCCGGCTCGCGGAGTTGCGCCATCTGTTGACGGCCATCCCGGCAAGACCCAGGATCGGAGCCCCCTTCAAGATCAGGGAGGGTGAGGTGTCGTAGATCTTGTACTGGACGTCCTCGGAAAGGTAGACACCGAGGTGAACGACCTGGTCCATGAGTACCGGGCCGTCAAGGCGCAGGCTGGTCGGGACCTCGTACGGAGCGTGCCCCGAAGCCAGATGCGAGAACAGTTGCCAAGCCACCTGAGGGGGAGGCTGGTTTCCGGGCTGGGACACCGAAACTCTCCTACGCAGAGCTGGCGACGGCAGGTCGATGCTAGGCCAACCAGCGGCAATTGTGTACCGGCACCGCCCACCGGGCGAGGGCTCGAATGAGCGGGGGTTGCGGGTCGGTCGGTCGCCGATCCATTGCCACGGCGGAATGGTGCCGCTCAATTCCGCGTGGCACCGAAGATGACCATGGTGCCCGGCGTTTCGGCGACATCATACAAATGGCCTAATCGTTGTTCAGTGCACGCAAGGAATCTCCTGGCGACGCCACCCCGCCTGGCCGACGCGCCGGCCCGGCTGCGCACGGTCTGCCGCTGCCGCAGCACGCCGAGGCTCGCCTCGGTACCCGCCCGGCCGGGCCCGTCGAAGGTCGGTGCCACGTGGTGAACCGGCGCCGGGATTCCTCTTTGGACACCGACGGCGGGCTTGCCCTCCGGCGGACGTGCGGCACACTGGATGACATGCCTCGTTCCACCGCTGCCGCCGCCACTGTCGACGCCGCCGACGTCGACGCCGTCACCGATGCCGTGCTGACCGCGTCCCGGCTGCTGGTGGGCGTGTCCGTCCGCTCCATCGCGGCGGCGGGCGACACCATCACGCTGCCGCAGTTCCGGCTGCTGGTGGTGCTGCACACCCGGGGCCCGCTCAAGCACGCCGCGCTGGCCGAGCACCTCGGCGTGACCCCGTCGACGGCGAGCCGGATGGTGGACCGGCTCGTCACGGTCGGCATGGTCGAGCGGCTCAGCAGCCCGACCTCACGCCGCGAAATCGTCCTCGAACTCACCCGCGAGGGCACCAAGGTCGTCCGCCAGGTGACCGCCCGCAGGCGCAAGGAGATCGCCAAGATCGTCGCCAGGATGCCCGACCGCGCCCGCCACGGCCTCGTCGAAGTGCTGACGGCGTTCGCAGAGGCGGGTGACGAGCCGCCGGCCGGCACGAGCCTGGAAGGCATCTGGGCCTGAGCGCTCCCGATTTCGCCCGTACGGTCCGGTTTCCGCGGCCGGATCGTCCTCTTTCCACGAAACACCCCGTGCAACTGTTGTATGCACGAATGGTGTGGATCCGACGGCGCCGAACAGCCGAACCGGCCGCCCCGGCTTGGGACCGAACGGCGCTAGGCCCGCGGTCCCGCTTCGGCGACACTGAGCGGGTTCCGGTGTGGCTCGGCGGCCCATCCGCCGGAACCGCCGACGGCACGGTGCTCCTCGTCGCCCCAGGCGGACCGGGTCACCCGGCTACCCGGGCGACCCGGTCACCGAGCGACGCCATCGTCGCACCCCACGCCGATGCCAGCACCTGGGACGACCAGCCCCTCCGCGACCCCGTGTCCACAAAGGACTCTTGCGCCGGTAAGGCCACCTTGCGGGCGTCTGACGCCCCCAAAGTTGGCGTAACCGCCTAACAAAAGCGGCGAGATTTGGGGCGGTTTTTGGGATTTTTTGG